>JBHLLE010000544.1:0-3553 GCA_048885945.1 Candidatus Hermodarchaeota archaeon
AAAACATGGGCCGCAAACCTTCGTAAATAATGAATCCAACTATAAGGAAAACCTCTTAATTGTGCGCGATAACGTAATTTAAAATATTCGGTTGGTTCTTTGAATGCATGGTAATTATTTTCTCTTAATACTTCGTTTAAATCATTAATAGATTTAGACTCCCATTCAAATCCTTCAGAGTCATTTAAAGCCAAATCTCCAAGAAAATTAATACTTATATATAATCCCATTCTAATCTTCTTTAATTTTTTTTAATTGTTTCAAGAGTTCACTTACTTGCATTTTAGATTGCCCTTATAATATAAATATTGCTTTTTTCCTTATTCATCAAGACTAACATTGATATAGAATTCTGCTTACTTATTCTTAATACAACAATATATCGAGAAATAATTGACAAAAAGCTCATTAAAAAGTTATTAAATTTTAAAAATGAATTCTAATAAGATTCAATTCAAACCGGGAGACAGCGCAGGAGGTATTGTTAAAAACGATAATTCTAACGATATAATTTTATTTAAAAATGAAAGATTAACTTGGTCTTTTCCCAAGGGGCATATTGAAAGTGGTGAAGACCCACTATTAGCAGCTAGAAGAGAAATTTACGAGGAGACAGGCCTTATTAATCTTAAACTTATTACGTATCTCGGTTCTTTTACAAGAATCAAAGGAAAATCATATATAAAGAAATATGGAACAAAAGAAAAGACGATCTTTTTATATTTATTTAAAACAAATGATAAACAGCTCAATCCAATTGATCCTAAAATTAAAGAAGCTTTATGGGTTGAGAAAGAACAAGTAGCAAAATATTTGACACATAATATTGATAAAGAATTCTTTATAAGCATTTATAATCAAATATAATTAACAATGCACATCTAAAGTATCTGAACCAAAAAAAAATTAATGTATTACATTAGTAAAATGAAATTTTCTAAAAATCGGCTTTATTTTATTGGTTTTACAGCTATTATAATATCTACTATTCAACAAATTATTTATTTTTCTTATGAATTCATAGTATACTTGGGTTATATTGCAGATGTCATTATTATGGTTTGTGCTATTCTTATCCGTTTTTATTTTATTAATCCTGAAGAAACAGCAGACTTTCTTAATCAAACAGATATTTTAAACGATAAAAGTAATAAAAAACTAAAACCTAACCGTTTTATAGATTCTATGTTTTTAGCTATGATAGTAGGTACTATAGCAAGTATAACCATACATTACAACTTTATTATAGGAGTTTTTTTCTATTTGATAATGCAAATTATTCACATTTACGCTTTTAGTGGTATCATTCATTATGCTCCAAAATTAGTATTTACTAATAAAGCAGGTTCAGTAAAAAAACCTGCGATTATTTCGACTATAGGATTCATTATGTTTATTCCAATTCTATATGTTACAATGATAATTCCTACCTGGGGGCTGTATTCTTTATTTGTTCTTCCCTACGTTTTAGTTTTGGTATTAATGACTTTAATAACTTATTGGGGTTTAGGTTATATTAATAGACCTTTAAGATTTAGAATAATGCTCTGCTTGGGAGCAAGTTTTTTCTTATTTTCAGACCTCATGATAGGATATAGCGTTTTTGATCCCTTCTATTTGGCCCCCTTATTAATATATCCCACTTGGATATTAGCTATTTTTTTCATGCAATTAGCAGTATTAGAATTAATACCTAAAGAAGTCTAGAAAATTATCCCCATGTTATTTTGTTTTTTGAATTTAGTAGGTATTCTTCTAAATTATGAAAATTAACGATTTAAATAAGAAAGTAGTCGGAAGATTTTTTAAAGAAATTACGATAGACGGTCACGACGACGAAGATATCACTTATATCTTCCCAGATACTGAAGAATTCATAGCCGTTCTCAATAGGAAATTCGTTAATCAAAGAGTAGCTAGTGAAGAACAAGTCTAAACACCACTTCAATAATTTATTTAAGAAAGACAGGGAAAAATTAAAGAGTGAATACAATAGGAGGATTAAGTTCGGTTCCAAATCCTATAATAGCAGAAGCATTTATATGTGTAATTTCAAAACCATCAATAATTTCTTTGAAAATTCCATAATTCTCGTGAATGTGGCCAAAAATATGGTATTTAGGTTTAATTCGTCGAATTGCGGTAAGAAGATCCTTCGAACCCAAATGGCTTCCATTTCGAGTTAAATCACCAATCCCATAAGGAGGAAAGTGCGTTATCAATATATCAATTCCGGTTGGAATTTTTTCCCATAATTCTTGGGAACTTATTTTATTTTTATTACATTGTATTTGATATGCCAACCAATATTGCCATGATGTTCCCCAAATTCTAATATTTTTAATTTCGAGTAATCCATGCTGTAAGTATATAGCGTTTGTAATCAATTTAGAAATTTCTTCGGGAGATAAATCATGATTTCCGTCAGTAATAATTTTATATTTATGAGGTAACTCCCCTAAAAAATCATTAAAATCTGTTATTTCTTCGATACGACCTGTTTCGGAGATGTCACCACCAAAAATGAAGATATCTCCTTCGGGAATATTCAAATAATTGTGCATTCCATGCGTGTCAGATGTGCATACCACTTTCAATTTAAATTCCCCAATTAATCGTAAGTTTCATTCAATATTAGCTTTTTTCTATAATGAATGTAAAAATAATCAAATTTTATAAATAATTGTGAGGTTTTTATAACTTCTAAGTACTATTTTAAAAAGTATATAAAATCCATAACTTCATAAAGTTTTTAATTTCACGTCTATTATATTATTATGGGTTATTTGGGGCAACCTGATGTCCCATGCTGGACGGACCGCAAAATCCTCATAGCGGAAATTGCTTGATTTGCGGTTTCGCGATGATCATTAGCCATTATTATATCCTGTCGAAGCATCGGCCACATAGGTGGGTCGCAGAGCAGGGATTTTTGTAGGAAAATCTTAAGCTCATAATTGCAAACCCGGTAAGGCCAGGGATGGAGCAGCCGTAAGCATAGTGGTTCACGCTTTGTGGTGCAGGTGTGGAGGGGTATGATATCCTTGGTCCTAATGATAGGAACGAAATCTAGAATCAAGATTTTTTCTCAAATTAATTCTTTACTTTATTAAAACTATTACATAAGATAAAAAAAATTATTTATCCTAATTTCTTAATCTAATTAAATTGAAAGAAGGTTAAATTTAATTTAGATTGTATGATTAATAGTTCCTTTGCCCCTGATTTTATTGGTATTGGCGCAATGAAAGCTGCTTCTGAGTGGATTTTATCGTGTTTAGACGAACATCCAGAGATTTGTGTTACCTCCTACAAGGAAATAAATTTTTTCAATAAACCATATAATTACGAAAAAGGATTAAAATATTATTATAAATTCTTCAGCCATTGTCCAAAAGATAAAATTAAGGGAGAATTCACTCCTTCGTATATGCTATCTCCTATGAGTGCAGATTTAATTTATAAAACTTTTCCCCAAGTTAAATTAATTGTATGTTTAAGAAATCCGGCGGAAAGGGCTTATTCTGATTATAGGTATAACATTCAATGGCAA
>JBHLLE010000545.1:0-3552 GCA_048885945.1 Candidatus Hermodarchaeota archaeon
AACATGTGAAATACTAACTAATTTATCAAAAATACCTGTAGAAATTATTTTTTCACATATTTGAGCAAATTGAAGTGTTGTAATTCCGTTCCATATGTGATGCTCAAAACCTCCTATTGTGCCCCTTTCTGACTGATTTAAGAACCATTCAAATAGGAAGGTTGTTTCTTTTTTAAATTCAGGACCAATTATAGATGTTCGAATTATTAAAGTTGATCCATCAAAAACTTCCCCTAAACTTTTTGATTTTCCGTATACATCTAATGGATCGTGGGTATCAGTTTCAACATAATTTCCTTTTTTCCCACTATACACACAATCTGTTCCAATTTGAATTATTTTAAGATTATATTTTTTAGCATATTTAGCTAATTCCCATGGAAAGTCTGAATTTATCTTAATTGCCCGAATAACTCCCTCAGGATCATCATCCTTTGAAAAAGGTTTGGTAATTCCAATACAGTTAATAATGTATTCAATTTTTAACTTTAATATATCTTCTCGCTCTAATTGAGAAATATCATAAGCATCAAACAGAAAAATTCGTTCCTTTTTATATTTTGAATTTCTTACCGTTCCATAGACATTTAGATCTTTGTTTTTTGATAAATAGTCAAAAACCATTGATCCCAACATTCCACTAATCCCTAAGACTAATATATTTGTCACTACTCATCACCTTTTAACGATCCTCTACTTCCCATACTTCATTACCCCAATAATCAGCTGGGAATCTATAATCATCATCTTTACTTTCATCTAATGTGCTTGTCGAAAAGAAAATTATTTTTGAATCTGCTTCTAACGGTCTAAAGCCGTTGGCATATCCGGGAGGTATAAAAAGTATTTTTGGGGCTTTATCTGACAGAATAAATCGCTTCACCTCAACATTTTTAGATGGAGCCTTTATATTATCTAATTTAACAGCAGCAACAATGGCAGAACCTTTTGCTACGTAGATATATTTTGCTTCTTTTAAATGACCATGAAAAGCTCGGATTGTTGATATAGAAAAATTTGTAACTTGATAAAAACGTTTGACACCAAAAAAATTAAAGTCATTTGCAAAAATTAAATAACCTCTGTCATCAACGGCCATTCCTCCATTAATTAATTGAATCTCTCTCTTTCCTATTAATTCTGATATCTTTAAATTCGCAGCTAGTTTTAAATTTGAATATATTGGATTCTCCATATCTAAGGGAGTTCTTGATTCGGAGATTTCCTTAACTGCATCGGCAATATGAAATTTATATTGAAAACCGGTTTCTACTAGTTTAGAATTATCCACCATATAACTTCTTTTATCTACTATCTCTTTTTTTACATCCACTTCACAGCCTGTAAGTTTTTTAATGATATTACTTAAATCATTTAAACTTAAGTTATCTCCTCTTATGTTATATACTCCTTTGAGATTATTTTTAATCACATGCGCTACTACTCTCGAAATATCTCGAATGTGTACAAATGGTCTTTCTTGCTCCCCGCCAAAAACAGTTATTTTTTTATATTTTATTGCCCTAGCGGCAAAAGCATTGACAACTAGGTCATATCTCATTCTGGGACTTAATCCATAGGCTGTACCTAAACGTAAAACACAGTGATTATCCTTGCATATTTCTCTTACTAACCTTTCTTGTGTATATTTTGTCTGACCATAAAAGTCAATAGGAAAACCTTCATCTATTTCTTTAACAATTCTATTAGGTTCACTTCCATAAATACTACATGTGCTAGAATGGATAAGAAATTTGTTTAAATCTTTACAAATCTCCGCAACATTTCGAGTACCAATACAATTTATATCAATTGCTAGATTTGTATCAATTAAACAAGCTGGGTCTCCCACTACTGCAGCTAAATTTATAATAATATCAAACTTCTCGATATTTTGTTCTAGACACTTTCTATCTCTTACGTCACCATCTATATATGTATTTGATGGTGTTATTTCACTATAAAGGTTATTATCGAGTATTTTTACGGAGTAGCCCTGTTTATTTAACTCATCATATAAAATGCTACCAATATAACCAAGTCCCCCGATAATGAGTATTCTATTCCCCATAATAATTACTCCTAGTGTAATTTATTTTTTATTGTTAAAATAATTCTACTTAATAAAGTAAATTATTTTTCAATAAAAAATTTATTTTCTACCCGTTATATCTCAAATTTTAAATAAATTGTTTTTTAATTCTTACTTAAAGCATCATATTGTAAAATTTTATGCTCTCTCATACTAATATTTATGAATTTCAACCTTTTATTCATTATATAATCCAGATCTTCAAAAATTAAGTAATACTTAAAAGAGGTATACATGAGTGAGAATTTTAGTGGTACATGAAACAGATTGGATTAAAAGAGGACCACATACACACCATCACGTTTTTGAAAGGCTCTCTAAAAACACCTCCATAGAGATTATCGTACTTGATTACGATAGTGATAAACTTATGAGATCTAGATCACTCTATATTAAAAAACACACTTATCAGAATATAGACCGTGCAATTAAGAATTCAAAAGTAAAAATAATTAGAACTGCTCATATCCAAGTACCGTACATAAGGAGGATTTCATCAATGGTTTCTAATTTTATTCAAATGATGTCAATAATCAGAAAAAACAAACCAGATTTAATTGTTAGTTTTTCAATTGCAAATGGTTTCTTGTCCCTGCTACTATCAAAAATCTTTAAAATACCTTATATTTTCTATGTTATAGATCACTATCATACACTGGTTCCAATTAAAATTGCTCAACCTGTAGCAAAAATTTTTTACAGATTTTCGATAAAATATGCTGATCAAGTTATAGTCGTTACTAAATTACTCCAGAACTTTGTTTTAAATGAGCTTAAAGTAAAAAAAGATATAAAAATCCTATTAAATGGAATTTCATTAGAAAATACAATTGTTAATGAAGAAAAATTAAAAAATCTAAAGTTAAAATTAGGTATTGCTGAAACTGATTTTGTTCTTTTTTTTATGGGCTACTTGTATGATTTTGCGGGATTAAAAGAAATAATTGATTATTATCATAATGATATAAAAAATAAGAAATATAATTTTAAATTCTTAATTGTGGGAGATGGTGGAGTATACCAACTTTTAAAGAAACATATTAAAGACATTAGTGCCGATTGGGTAATTCTAGCAGGAAGAATACCGTTTTTTGATATCACAGAATATATAGAATTGGCGGATTTATGTCTTTTAAGCTTTGATATTAATGAAATCACAGATAAAATTACTCCTGGAAAAATTGTTGAATATATGGCCATGAAAAAACCAGTATTATCAAATAACTTACCAGCTGTTGTCATTGAATTAGGAAAAAATAATGGCGTTGTTTTTGCAAAAAATCAGAAAGATTTAATTAGAAAAATAGGAACATTATCTTCTCAAAAAGCAAAATTAAAAGAAATAGGCTTAGATGGATTTAATTTTGTTAAAGAAAAATATAATTGGTCAAATATAATAAATGATTTAAAAAGAATTATAATAGATTTAATAAGAAAAAAGCGTAAAAAAAATGATTAGA
>JBHLLE010000546.1:0-3540 GCA_048885945.1 Candidatus Hermodarchaeota archaeon
CAATGAGTCTCTTCTTGATTTGTTGAGCATCCGCTTCCGCTTCGATTACTTTCTTTTGTTTTTCACCATCCGCTTCAACAGTCTTACGTTCTCGCTCCATTTCCGCTATTGCGATTTCTTTTTCTTTTCTTCTAAGCTCAATTTCTTTTTCAACTGATTGCTGATGAGTTCCAACTTCATTTTGAACTTCTAACTCTCTCATACGAGATTCCCTTTCCGCATCAGCTTGAGCAATTCGAGCTTTTCTGGCTTCGACTGACTTCTTAACAGCTTCCATGTTTGCTTTTAATTCAGGCTCTAAAATATTCACTTCACGTATTTCAATAGATTCAATTACTATTCCCCAATCTGCAGTTAATTCATGCAGTTCTTTGCTAATCCCTTTGATAATTTCACTTCTTTCTCGAATGATCATTTCAATTGGCATATTAGCACACGTAGTTCTAATTATAGCTTCAGAAGCGTTCTTTAAAATCTTCTCCACATAATTTTCGTCCTGGTGAAACCAAGATACTGCACTAAATGCTTTTTCAGGATCAATTACTTTCCAGATTAACATTCCTGTAATTGAAATGTTTTGGTACTCCTTGGAAACGACTTGTTCGTGAGCTACTAAATTAGTTTGAATGCTCGTCGTAGGAATGACAATGTATTCGTCTATAAGAGGTAATAACCATATACTTCCTCCTAATCCCGCGTGCTTCACTCTACCATTTCGCAAATGGATAACAAATTGGTTAGTCTTGAATTTTCGATATCGAGTTACCATGAATATCAAAAATAAAAACACAACTATTATAGCTACAACGACAGTAGCCGTAATCCAACCATACACTTCTTGAAAAATCATTTCTTTTCTTTAAACCTCCATTTTTATTTTATTTTTTTTATTTTATTCATAAAATTTTTGGTAAATTTTATTTCGTTAACTTCTTTTTTTTATTAAATTATCACTCTTATCTACTAAAAAAAAACTATTTTTTATATCACATATATATACAAATTCACCCTTTTCAAAGATCGAGCCAGGTTTTAGAGACTTCACATGGATCTTTTCAAATTTTAATGGTGTATAAGAAGGAATCTTGATTATACCACCCTTCTCATCAACTTCTAAAACAACTTCACCCTCTGTACCTATTAGATTTTTGGTAGAACTAATTGTGTAATATCTAGATTTAGCTATTTTTCGCCAGATAACAGATATAAATTTTGTAATCATATATGTAATCCCCGGTGTTAAAAAGAAAATAATGAATTTTATCTCTTCAGCAAAGATATAAGAAAACAATATTCCTAATACTCCAAAGAAAAGCAAAGATGTTGATAGTAATAGCATAAAAGGTGCTGGAGTTGTGTCATCTAAAAATGTAGAATCATTTAATTCCTCAACATGTGCTATATGATCCTGATTATCAATATGATCATATTTATCAATGTGGTCTAAATGGTCTACATGATCAATGTGGTCTAAATGGTCTACATGATCAATGTGGTCTAAATAGTCTACATGATCAATGTGGTCTAAATGGTCTACATGATCAATGTGGTCTATATGATCAAAGTGATCTGTACCACCATCTTGAGTTGACATTTCAGCAAGTAAAATTGAAATAATAGACAATATAATCCCACCAATAAACAATCCTAAACATATACTAAAAAAAATATCATATGGGTTCATTTTTCATCTTTTCCTCCTTAATTTATTATTTTGTTTTGAAAAAAAAATTAATTTGATTTTAAGCACGACTATCCTAACATGTAGGAAAATATCAGGATGCCGACTATTATCATTAGTAAAATTGAAAGATTGATGAGTATAGCACCACTTAGTCTAGGTTTATGCATGACTTTCTTCTCTAACTTCATAACTTTAACATCCTTTCCACGAAACCTTACAGTTCCTTTGTCTGGCTGTAGTACAATGTCCTTCTTTTTCTCGTCTTCCGAAACAGTTTCAATCACACTCATCCTTTCCTTATCCCCTCCTTTTTATTATTTTTATATTATAAATTGATAAAAAGTCATTTTTTAAATCGTAAAGATCGACTTTTTTATTTCTCTTAAAATTTGAATCAAATTTCGACGATTTTATACAAATTCTTTTAAATTTCAGTGGATTGTGGGAGGGGATTATAAAATTCCCCTCCCTGTTGTCAATTGGTAAAAAAAATTCGCCCTTCTCACCTATTACATTGTGAGCGTAAGAAAAAAATGAAATTTTCTCAATTCTATGACTTCTTATCATTTTTTTTGTCTTTTTTTTATTTTCATATTTTTTTTGTAATAAAAATATTTTACTCAACATTTAATATATCATCACATGCATAAATATTTAAAAGTTTCGATCAATATATTTGATATGAATATAAAATATTTAGTATGACGAAAAAATTTAAAAATGAAAAAAAATATATATTATCTTTTCTTATATATTTTTAAAGAAAAAAAAATATAAACATTGAATCTTACTAGACAATAGTACAGAGTTTTAAACCGTGTCAAAATATAAGGATTTTAGGAGACTGTTTTTAATGGCAGAAAAAGAAAAAAAGAATTCAAATAATCCTGAGGATGACGAAACAAGTAAATTATTTGCTGAAGTCAAAACAACTACTAAAAATATTATTGATACTATTAAAAATGAGCTAGTTGCAGAAGAAGTTAAACAAGAATGGTTAGATTCAGATTATAAGAAACAAAAGATAACGATCTCAACTGTTATTGAAGAGGCAATTGATATATATCAACAACTTAGGTCTCTTTCTCCGGAAACAAAAGAACTATTAGAAAAGTATATAAAAGAATATGGTAGTTTAGCGAAAGTTGTAGAAAAAACTATTATTTTGTTAGACCAAAAGAAACATCCTGAAATGGACGAAAACTTAGATTTATGGTGTCGTGCTAGAGAGGAAATGCACATGATGCTTATTGGGAAAACAACTTTTAACCAACTCCTTACTGCTGCTGAAGCTCCAGAGGAAAGTTTAGATAAACCCATGAAGAGAAATCTTGCTCTTGATGTTATTTTATGGTATACGGGGAAGCAAATTAAAAGTTTAACTTTAGAGGAAATTATTCATGCAATTAAAAAAGTCTGGAGAGCTGCAAATTATTTTTATTTCATCGATGATAAAAAGATAGAAACGGATCAATACCATCTTATCTTTAAACATCATCAAAATAAACGTTATAGTAATTACTGGCTTGGATATTTCAGAGAATTATTTCAATCAGACGAATTATCATTTAAATGTGCTATAGAGGGAGAGGCCTTTGATGAGACATTATCCTTAACAATCAAAAAACTGCACGATAAAAAGAAAAAAAGATAATATTCGTTCTAATCATATACGAATTTTCAATGATAACTTTATTATTAATTAGAATTTTAATTTAAAAATAACTTAGTAGATTTAGATTATTTATTTAAATATTAATCTAAATCAATAAAAAAAACCCTGTAATATATTAAGATGAGTCAAAAGCACAATCTTGATGAAAATACAGTTCTTCCTACATTTCTTGGAATTGGAG
>JBHLLE010000547.1:0-3539 GCA_048885945.1 Candidatus Hermodarchaeota archaeon
AAATTTTCAATTGAAACCTGTAAAATAGTTCTTGATTTACTTGCATCCTTCCAACTGAAATCAATGTTGCTCGCAATTTCATCGAAATCCTCTAAATCTTCATCAAAGTATCCTAAGTCGTTGTCAGTTGGAGCTCTCCAAAAGTTAAGAATTAAAGGAGAAATAAATAATGGAATCTCTTCAAATGTGAATGATTCAATAGCTCCGCTTAATTTTCCGATAATTAATTCAAAATTGAATCCTTTAAGTTTTATCTCATCCTTAAGATCAATTATTTTAATCTCGGGAAATTCATCAATATCTAGAGTTGCGATCTTCGAATTATTAAAAGGAATGAGAAACTGATCCCATGCGATTGTATATCCTTTTTCTACCCAAGGTAAATCATTTCTAATTAATGACGAGATCTTCAACAGATATTCCGTACTCGGCAGTATGTTTGGCAGATCATATGATATTTCAAATTGTTTTTCTTCTTGAGGTAATAAATCTATATTTTGGAGGTTACCTTCTCTTATTTTTCTTCCATTTGCGGTTATTTCCCATACAATTTCCACAAAATTAAGCGATTGAAATTGATATTTATTGTGAATTTTAATTTTGCCATTGATTAAGTCTATTGGATAAACTGCAATATTTTGATAAACCTTTTTCACTTCGTAGAGAGAAGGATTAGGTTTTCGATCTGGCATAACTATTCCATTTATACAAAAATTTTTTTCGTTTGGTTCGTCTCCATAATCACCACCATACGCCCAAAATTCTGTTCCATCCTCCAATTTTTTACGAAGTCCTTGGTCTATAAAATCCCAAATGAAACCTCCAATGCAATTCTCATATTTTTCAAATACATCCATAAACTTTTGAAAATTTCCTAAACTATTGCCCATTGAATGAGCATATTCACATAAGACGAATGGTCTTAAATCTCCATTTCTTAGTTTTCTTTTTGCTAATCTTTTAAGTTTCTGTGGTGAATAATACATATGGCTAAGTATGTCTACTATTTCATAATTATAATCTCCTTCGTAATGAATCGGTCTCGTAGTATCGATTTTTAGCGTAGCCTCCTTCATTTTTCTAAAATTTTCTCCAAATCCCGCTTCATTTGCTAAAGACCATACAATTATACAAGGATGATTTTTATCTCTTTCCACCATTCTAACCACGCGATCCACACAAGGATTAGTCCATATTGGATCGCTTTTAGGTAGAATATCTCGCAAACCGTGCGTTTCTATATTAGCTTCGTCCATCACGTACATTCCATATTGATCACATAATTCGTAAAATTTAGGATTATTAGGATAATGGCTAGTTCTAACGGCGTTGATATTATTTTGCTTCATAATTTGAATATCTTGATGTATTCTACTTACAGGAACAGCACGTCCATAGTCAGGGTCATGTTCGTGCCTATTAACCCCTTTCAATATGATGGATTTACCATTAACATATAATCCTCCATTTTTAATTTCAACTTTTCTAAATCCGAATTTACAATGTTCCACTTCAATTAAATCGTTGTTAAGATCTCGAAGCGTAATTATAAAATCATAAAGGGAAGGAATCTCAGCAGACCATTTTTTAGGGTTTTCGATTTTTTCTTGTAATTCAACTATTGCTTCGGAGTTTGAATTAATACTTAAATTACTAAATTTTAATTTTTCAAGGCTTAAGTAGCGATTTTCCTCGTCTCTAATTAAAATCTCTATTTTATAGTGATCAGCATCGTTTTCGCTATAATTATGAATTTTAATCTTAGTTTTTAATAGAGCATTTTCATAGTTAGCATCAAGGTCGCTACTCACAAAAAAATCTCTTATATGTATTTTAGGAGTAGAAAACAGATAGACGTCTCTAAATATACCACTAAACCTCCACATATCCTGGTCTTCAAGATATGAACCATCAGACCACCTATACACTTCTACTGCGAGAACATTCTTATCTTTTTGTACAAATTGAGTTATATTAAATTCAGCAGGTATCATGCTACCCTGACTATACCCTACCATTTTTCCGTTAATATATAGATAAAATGCGGATTTAACTCCGCCAAAATGAATAAATATTTCTCTATCGTCCCATTCCTTGGGAATGTTAAACGTTTTCTTATAGGATCCTACGGGATTATATTTGTGATCTATACTAGGAATGTTTTCTGTTTTTACGCTATATGGATATTTAATGTTGGTATATATTGGGATTCCATATCCTTTCATCTGCCAATTACTTGGCACTTCAATTTCATCCCAATTATTATCGTTATATTCGACTCTATAGAAATCAACTGGTCTTTTAGACGGTTTTTCTACCCAATTATACTTCCAATGACCATTTAACGATTTATAATAAATAGAATTTTCTTTTTCTTTAAAAACAGATTCAATATCTGGGAATGGAATTAAAGTGTTATGAGGTTGTTCTTTGTTCCGTCCTATTACCTCGGGATTATCCCAATCGTATCTTTGATTTGACATCTCATTCATAATATCACTCCTAATTACCAAGGATATATGTCATAAATATAAACTATAATTAAACTTTAATGGGAACAGTTTATTCGTATTAAAATATTAAAGAAATTTTTACTAGCTTAAATCAGTCGTTCCTAACTCCATTTCTTTGAGATGTAAAGGTATAATTTTTTTAAACACCATAAGAAATGCCACCAAGGCTATTAAGCTCATAACGATACCTAACCAATGAGGTTCGTAAAAACTTAAAATTAATGTTCCTACAATTGGTCCTGCGATTTGAGCTGAGCTGTCTAATGTCGTAGTATATCCATTAATTTTTCCCATTTCATTTGGTTTTACTGATTGTGTGACTTTACTAATGAGTAATCCCCTAGAACACGAAACACCATAGCTGACAATTAACATAAGAATTAAAAAAGTTAATATGTCTCGGATAAATCCCACAAGAAAGAAGGTGACAACTACAATAAATAGTCCTAATTCGGTCATTCTCTTCTCTCCAAGTAATTTTAAAGTTGGTTTGAATAATGTAAACCTTACAATTGCTCTAAATATGCCTGAAATAGTTAAAAGGATACCAATCTCCAAAATATTGAGTCCTAAGACTATTCCCATGAAAATTGTTAATGTAGTAATATACATCGTAAAGGAAAAAGTATGAAACGCGTATTGCGTTAATAAATAAGACGCGTCTTTGTTTTTTCTAATTTTAATTTTTACTTTTATTTTTTTCTCAGCTAGTTCGCGTTTCTGCTTTGTCCATGTCTCTTTAAGATAAATAGAAGTAAATATAATTGTAAAGAAAGAAAGGGAAGAAGCTAGTAATCCAGGTGTAGCAATCGGATATGATGGGCCAAGAATTAGAAGGATAGATAAGACACCACCCACTCCAGGACCAATTAATCCTGCAAGTACGTGGATAACTCCAATATTTGTCATTTGAAGTCCACGATCTTTGGGAGGAACGCTGTCGCTGATTATTGCTTTTGCTAATGGCCAATTTCCTCCAAAAACACCATCAATAATTCGGGATAGAAATATTAATTCCAATGAACT
>JBHLLE010000548.1:0-3524 GCA_048885945.1 Candidatus Hermodarchaeota archaeon
CTTGCGTAGTACTGTTTTAAATTTTCCAATATCTAATCTATTTTTCACTTTTTCTCATCAACATCCAACATCTGGTTGTAATTTAATTTCACTATTAGGATAAACATTAAATTCTATATTTTCACGAATCGGGTTAAATTTCCTCATTAATCCATTCTCATCTGGACCATATGCAGTTAGTCCTACATCTTCATAAATGTAATTCTCTTCTAAATTTACAAATAATTGCATATAATTATGGATGTATCCGTCATTTATTGGAAAAATGGATGTTTCTCTATTTTCAAGTTCTTGTTTATCAACCATCGCTAAGGTTTCTAAAAATGAAGCATCGTCTTTTATCTCAACTGTATACTTTTTACCTTTTTGCAATCTTTTTATTGGTATGCTTATATCAAAAAATATTTTTTTCATTAGAATAACCCCCAAGTTTTTTTATTTGAATAAAAAATTCTATATTAAACCCTTTTGTGCTAATAATTTTGGCAAATCTTTTTTAAGTGCATAGGATGTTGTATATTTTTTTTCTCCATCGACTATTACACATTTACTACGTAAATTTAATTTACGTGCTTCGTCCGAGTTGAGATTTTTAGTTTCATGCTTGATATGTTTTATATATGGAGTAATTGCTGTAAATATTAGATTCATAAATTGCGACCATTCGCAAGCACAAGCATCAAGTGGAACGTAAATATCTACATTTATTTTATTTGGATCTAAATTAGTGTTAATTTCTTCTATTTTTGTATTACTCCTTAGCATATTTTCTGAACTTTCACAGCATGAACTATTAGATGTACAACATGACTCATCAATTCTATTTTTATATTCTTCATTCATTTTATTTCACTCAAATTTTTTATATTATAGATTATTTAGAAAATAATTTAATTTTATAATTTAACCACAACATGATTTTTGTTCTGGATTTTTTGCTCTTTGACGTGCATCCCACAAACATCCACATCCTTTTTGTTCTTGCATTATAATAGCTTGAGTGGGACAATTTCTTTTGCATGCACTACATTCAATACACGATTCTGGATTCTTAATTTCAAATTTTCCTGAATCATTCAATTGAGGTAATCCAAAAGGACATACTTCTCCACATAATCCACATCCAGTACATTTTAAAGCATTAATGAAAATCCGGGGGATTTCAATTGTGCTAACTGTACTACAGGAATTATTATTTAATTTCATTTCTGTCATATTTATCCTCCTTATGATATTATTCTTTTTATGTATAAAATACTAAACCGAAAGCTAAAAAAATTAAACTTATAGCTAAAAAAATCTTATTAAGTAGTTTAAACTTTACATATTCTATCTGAATTTCTCTGGGATTTGTAGACATTGTATAACCACTGAAAGACATCGTAGAAAAAAAAGCTATCCAAAAGTAAAAAGCAATATTCCACATGATAAATAATAAAGATTTGTGTAATATCCAAGAAATACCCCCTAAAATCATTATATTAATTATCCCAAAAAATGTCCCTTTAATAAGAAATTTCCTCGTAAAGTTTGAGAGAGGAAATAAACCTGCAATAATTGCGTTTGTAATTAAAATCCATAGAAATATCTCACCAATCCACCATAATTTATTCGACCAATTAATCGCTATTAATAAGATTGCAATAATTATGAGAGGCAAAAGAAATATTTTCCTCAGAAGAAATGTTGTATGAGTAATACCAGCCCTTAATCGATGATTCAAAGAAAACCGGGCTATTTTCATAGATTCTGGTTTTCGCTTAGGTTTTTTTTCTAAATAGAGGGGGAGATCTTTTGACCATAGCGGACCATAAAGAATCTTAAATGGAAAATTTTCAGATTTTTTAGGTAATTCTGGAATAGAAACCCCCCCAGCAGATAGTTGTGGGAGAATTAATGTTTTATTTTCGGTAAGATTATGAATTCCAGTAGCCTCAATTGCTTCAAGTAATTGTTTATTGCCAAAATCATCTCCACGAGCAGCACACCATACATTAATTCCATTAGAATCAACACACAAGATCCAAACATCAAGTCCTTTTAAGTCCCTCATCACTTTCATATAAGTGTATTCATAGTTTGCAGTAACTATTATAGGTGAATTTTCATTTGGAGAACCAGATTGATAAATCCCTGGTTCAATTGGAACACGATCAATTTGACCAGTGAATAAACATCGATATATTCGTATTTGAGAATGAAGGCCTTTGAATCTTATCAATTTAGGACGATAATAACCGGGTTCATCAATGCTTCTGTCATCCTTTTTTAGTAATTCGATGGCTTGAATAGATCCATGGTTCCAAGATTGTTGAGTCTTAACTTTATAACCAATTGGTTCAAGATAATTAAAAAACCATTTTAAAAGAAATGTACTTTCTAAGCGAAGTCGTCGTAATTTTTTTTTAAACCACCATCTTTTTATACTAAATAATAGCTTCCAAAATCCTGAGGGTATAACTTCTGCTGCAATTATTAATCGACCATTCGGTTTCAACGCTTTCCAGGCTTTCCGTAAAAAAATTTGCTGTTCTAAAGGTCTTAACTCTGATAACATAAATGTACTTACTATTATATCTTTTGAATTCTTCTCAATTGGAAATTCGTTAAGAGTTCCTATCTGATATATTAAACTAATATTTACTTCAGAAGGATAATTTTGCATTGCATAATTAATCATTTGGAAGTTTTTATCAATTGCTACTACATTATTTCCCTTTAGGGCCATTTTTGATGCTAAATTGCCGGTACCGCAACCTACTTCTAAAATCGATTGGGAAGTTTTAATACGATTCAATACCCATTCTTGAACTTTAAGATTTACTCCCTGAGTAAGAGCTGTGAATTTTGAATCATAAGTCTCTGGTTCTTCTTCTAATTTTCGCATATAAGTTACAGCCAAATACATTTCACCTTTTTTTCTAATTATTCATTAGATTTCCAAAAACCTTTCTTATTGAGAAATATTCCTAAATAAACTAAAGAAAGCATTATTGGAACCTCCCAAAAAAGTCCCATCGTCGTTCCTAACGCTGCGATTGAACCAACACCATACATAGCAATAGCGACAGCTATGGCAATTTCGAAATGGCTTGAAGATCCAATAATAATTGTAATTATAGCCTCTCGATAACTTAATTTCACCAATTTTGTAATGATAATATTAATACTAACGACAATAGCGAATCCTATTAGGAGAGGGATTGTAATCATGAACAATAAATCGGGACGCTGAACAAGTATTTGCCCGTTTAAAGAAAATAATACAATTAAAGTCATCAAAAGTGCTCCAATAGCAATTTTTGAAATCGCAGGTCTATATTTATTATCAAACCAGTCTATTCCTTTTGTATTAATTAATATTTTCTTACTAATTATCCCTAGTAATAACGGAGCTCCAATAAAAATAAATAATGAAATTAATAGAAGAACTGGGTCTAATGGAATATTTTTCTCTAAAGTTATATTTGCGATAAATACTAAAAACGCAACAACTGGAATATAAAGAAAAATAATTGTAATTG
>JBHLLE010000549.1:0-3513 GCA_048885945.1 Candidatus Hermodarchaeota archaeon
ATAATATTAAACTTTTTCAGTTTAGTAACAATACTGGCTGATTATTCATAAAAAATAGTTAAGGTATAAATTGCTTATTTTATAGAATAATCAATAAATGAGTAACTTCAGAATATTTCAACAAGATCATTAAAAAAAAATAATAAAGAACATATGCTCTACCCAAACTTGAGAATTATTGATCTAGAATCAAGATTTTAATTAATGTAGGTAAAGAAGCTTTTAAAAGACCTATTATTCATAAATAATTATATTGAGAGCATAACCCTTATACTAAAAAACTGTTAAGAGATACAAAATTAGAAAAGATAAGAAAAATAATAGAAATCCAAGAAGTCATTGATAAATAATTATTAATAAGATAGTTATCTTTTTAGTTTTCATTATTGAAAAAAGATATGTTTTTTGATCAATTATTATAAAATAATTTTGAAAAACTAAGATTTAAATATAAAAAATGTCACTAATCGATCGCTATGGAGATTAAATGGAAACAAAAAGAAGTAAAAGAAATTCAAAAAACCTATAAGGGTTTAGAATTAAGTCAAGAAGAACGTAATAATTTAAAATTCTATGGGGACTTTATCGCCAATTACATTCCATTACCATCAATGGTAATACAAGGAATCTTCAGTTTTTCAATTCGGGATTGGGAACAGGCACATCCAGGAAAGATCTTTGCTGCAGAAGCCAGGGGCCCAAATGCGGTTCAATCAGCTGGAGAGATGAATGATTTTGTTAAAAAAAGATTAAAACTTTTGCTAAAGAATCCTGAGGATCATCAAAAGATTGAACAAGCTTTAGATACTTCGTTAAGGAAATTTGCAGAAATTGGAGCAAGTGGAGTAAAATAATAGACTATCATAATTTATTCAATTCCAAATAACCTTGACCATCATCGGTGACCTTGAAATTTAAATCAATCTTTTTAATTTCTTGTTCAAGTTCACTAATACCCGCAGATTCTAATAACATCTTTACAAATGTCATAAACATTGCGGATGTATTTTCTATACCAACCCAGAATAACATTTCATTAGGTTCAAAAGCAATATTGAATAAGGCACAAATGCCCTCCAAAGCCATATTAATATCTCTTACGTGTAAATTTATCGAGCTTGATAATTCGTTCTTGTTTTTGATCATTTCAAGCATTTTTTTCAATTCTGCATGTTTAAGTTCTAAAATTTTCCTTTTAGTTATATCACTTAAAATCGAAACAAAACCCTTAACTTCTCCCTGATTATTAATATAACTTTCAGTATGTGTGGAAACCCATGTATATTCGCCATTACTTCGTCGTATTCGAAATTCAAGATCCTCTCCCAAGTATGATTTTCTTTCTTTTATTCCCTTTTCATAAAGTTTTTTCAATACATCTATATCATTAGGGTGTATGTATTTTAGAAAATTCATTCCAATGTGAAGATCTACATCACCCAATATTTTTTTATAATAAGGAGTATAAAATTTTATTTTTCCATCAAGTCCAACCATTAACAAAGGAATTTTAATACAACTGAGAATGTTCCTGAATATATTTTGTGTCTCAAAACCGTTATCAATATGAAAAATCTGATTTTCCATAATCAATCAGTGAAAGAAATTTGTTTTAAATTTTTGTTAAAAACTAGTTAATTATTATGTTTGATTATTTATGAAAACAGTATTATCCTAAATGAAGGAAAACCTTTAAGATCATAAGCTTCGTGGATTTTATGTAAACACTGCCATAAAGAGAACTGGACTAGTAAAGATAAAAATTATTCTTTATTGAGCATGGTAAAGAATTTATGTGATGTATAAAGGTTATTAAAAAACGAGTTTCAATATAAAGTTATTTTATGTGTAGTAGGATTAGCTGAGGCTCTTAGACTTTCCTTTAAGAACTATAACTAAATTTACCCCTTCTTACCAATCGCTTTGAATCTAAAAATGGATTTTCAAATAAAAAAAGCGTTTAAAATAAATTAGTTTGACCCTCTTATTAATGACAAGGAATTTCGTAAGTTATTATCTAATTTTGAAAGGGATATACAACTTGAGAAAGCCTTTAATATGGATCAACCACCAATCTCAGTTAAAACATATGAATTAAGCAATGGTTACATTGGAATAATATCAAAAGTTTACAAACAATCAAGTATTGAAGCAATTAAAAGAGGGATTGAAATAATTACTTAATATGTTTTTAAACTTTCATTTATTAGGTTTATAATCAAATCTAATAATTAAATCTTTCTTTCAATAAAATATTGAAAACTAATGGGATCAAAGCAAATTACTCGAAAACCTTCATGAATTTCTGCAAATCCTTTCTTTAAAAAAACAATGGGTTTAATCATAGTAAATTCTTAAGTTTTTCTGGAAATAAGATCATTAGGTTACTGGTAAGTATTATCGTTGATTTTGAAGATTTGCACAAAATAGAAATTATCGGCTTTTCTCAATTTATTTTTGGTTATACAAAAGTTATAAGCTAAAAAAAAAAAATTTAAAATAGATTAGAACTCATAGCTCAATTTGTTGTATTAAGATAACTGAAAAATTAAATTAACCTATTTATTTTCTGAAGGAGCCCCTAATTCAGCAAAACTTTTCAGAGCTTTATCAAATGCGTTCCCAACCTTCTCTAAATCTGCGGGATCTCTTACTAATGCTTTAATTTTCTCCTTGCAGATTTTATTCAATTTTGTCGCCGCTTCCAATCCATTTGGACCACGTGCTTCAGCAACAAAGTTTTTTCCTGGATGTGCCTGTTCCCAATCTCTTATAGAGAATGAAAAAATACCTTGTATTACCATTGATGGTAATGGAATGTAATTGGCAACGAAATCACCATAAAATTTTATATTATCTCGTTGCTCTTGCGCTAAGTCTAAATTATTATATTTTTTTTCTATCTCTTTAACCTCTGCTTTTTTCCATGATACTTGCATAATTATTCCTCGTTTTATTTGACAAAAAAGTAGTCTCTTTCGATATATTTAAACCTTTGTATATCGAAAATAGAATTGATTTAAATTTAGTAAGAAGTTATGTTGACTTCTTTTATAAGGATAAGCAATAGATATTCCCCTTTTCATAAATCCCGTATTACATTTCTGCACTTATCCAATGGAGATGGAGATATTTCATAGTTAGATTTATTTCTTTTAATATAACAACCTTGAAAAATTCTTTTTTAAAATTATTCATGCTAATATAAACATTCTAAAAATGCAATTTGTAAACAATAGGAATACCCGACTTCTTCCAAGTTCTTGTAAATCATATAGAAGTTATAAAAGAAAGAAGAGAATCTTTTCTGAAAACAATTTTTATTTTTTTTTAAAAACAACTAGATCTTAATTTTAATTGATAATTAAAATTGTTAATAAAACGAGTTTAATGATATTAATGACTGAATTTTTTATTACAACTTATAGCGTCTAATCTGTAAAAAAATCAAACCTTCAATAAATTTTTTATAATATTTTACAGAATTAACATATATAATTTATCTCTTTTTTT
>JBHLLE010000550.1:0-2462 GCA_048885945.1 Candidatus Hermodarchaeota archaeon
AATAAAGCTGCAATATCTTTAAATATTTCTCAACTATACGAACTTGCAGAAGATATCACAGAAGAAGTCGGAATACATTCACCTGATTTTAATATTATCCACTCAGATAATTATTACGTTTTATCAATCAAAATTTTGGAAACAATCATTATCTTATTAACTGTAGATCAAGTAGAAATTAGTCAAATATTTGACATAATTAATAAATGTACGACTCCCACCTAAGGTTTTATTATAAATAAAATAAGAAATAAAAGTTTATTTTTTGTGTTAGGGAGGATACCTTAATTCGTAAATACTTTTGCCTCCATTAAGTGGACCTTTAATATACGGTTCAATTTCTTGTGGATCTCTCTGAGTTATTCCTTCCGTTGGGGGTAATTTTCCAGGCGGAAATGTTTTTAAAATATCATTAACCAATTTTTCCAAATAATCTAAGAATGCTTCCATCCCGGGTTTTCCTTTTTCCATCGAAGCTTTACTTGGACACCCTACGTGACCCTCAGGATAAGCGGAAACCTCAATTGGTCCAAAACCTACCTGTCCATACCATCTTATAGGTTTTTGATAGACATTTCCTGCTTTATCAACATGGCCTTCAGGCATCCAACCTACTACTTCGTTATCCTCACAAGCATCTATAATTTTGACCATTTCTGGGAAAAGTGTCAGAGAAAAAGAAGTTTCAGCTTCGTCAGCGTGGATAAACGGGGTTTCAAAAGGACCCCCATGCTCCTGATCCATGCAGTGTTCTGGAATAGCATGATACCAATTTACATTACAAACTACCATCGGAAGTTGGTAATTTTTAGCAAACTCATGTATTGCGGAGGGTATTACATATTCGTGACCGTGACCGTTCAATAAAATCATTTTTCTAAAACCCATATTCCAACAACCAGCCATAACTGCCCTTAATAAACCTTTAAAAATCTCTTCAGGCACTATTATTGTACCCGGCATACCCACATGATGATAAGGATGTGAACCGTACCAAGTAGGTTGGGCGACGGTACAACCTGTTTTCTGAGCAACTAATTCAGCCATTCTAGTGACTAGAAATGTATCTTCTCCAATACAAGCAGCTGGTCCATGATTTTCAGTAGAGCCAACAGGGATAATTATAACGTCATTTTTTTTAACACGGTTCTTTATTTCTGCTATGCTCATATTTTGAAGATATATTCCATCAGGTAGATCCATATGACCTCCTTTTGGTGGTAAATCCCATTTACTCATTTCTTAGTTCTTACTCCAAAAATTAATTTTTAATACATAAAGTAATCTTGAATATCTGTTAAACTTTTTAATCATTCTAATGAAAAAACGAAAAAAAAAAAAAACCAATTATATATTAACTTTTTTAATTAAAGCACAAATAACTAGATTATTATGAAATTGAGCATTGTTTCTGGATTAAAGGAATCGAAAGACGATCAAGAACATGTCATTAAGAAATTTAGAGATTTATGTGAATTTTTAAAGCCTCTAAGTTATAATGGGATAGAATTAAGTTTATTAGAGCCAGAAAAAATTGACGTTAAAAAGGTCAATGAAATAAAAGAATCGTACGAAATGGAAATTCCGGCATTAGGTACTGGTTCAACCTTCATTAGGTTTGGATATTCTCTAGGACATAAGGACGATAATATAAGAAAAAAAGCCATAGAACGAATATCAAAATATATTGAATTTGCTAGAGAATCAGACTCAAAAGTCATAATTGGTCTGATTCGGGGGCGATTTAATTACGAAAGTAGCGCGAAAAAAGAAAGATTAAATATTATCTCGTCTCTGAAAGAGTGTTGCCGAATTGCAGAAAATAGCGATATCATATTATTATTTGAGCCAATCAATCAGTTTGAAATTGATTCTTACAATACAATTTCAGAATCTATAAATTTACTCGAGGAACTTAACTCAACTCATATCAAATTACTTGTTGATTCATTTCATACGTACTTAGAAGAGGACCCGTTATATATTTGGGAGTATATGAAAGATATAACTCGTTATGTTGGGCATATCCATTTAGCAGACGATAATAGAAGAGCTCCAGGAACAGGTCATTTTGATTTTAAAACCTTTCTTAATATTTTTAAAGAATCGGGATATCAGGATTATATATCAATTGAAACTATTATGAAACCTTCGTTTGAAGATGTTGCAAAAGAATCTTCAGAATATTTAAGATTAATAATTTAACATCTTTTTAATAAGACCTATTAAAAAAATCTATCTTATCCTAGAAAAATAAAACAGAATAGAGAAAAAATTGTTTAACCTAATTTAGTAGAGATTTTGCAATTTTCTCTATCAGTTTGAAGTAATTTTAAATTTTCAGGGACTTCTTCAAGTTTTATTTGTTTTGTGATCATAGGAGTTACATCCATTCCCGCTGCCATGCAACTAATGACATTTGGAAATGTTCCATGACCGCTGTGACCTTGAGCTCCCACAAT
>JBHLLE010000550.1:2472-3512 GCA_048885945.1 Candidatus Hermodarchaeota archaeon
ACTTGGAAATATTCGCCGCAAACAGGCATTCTTTGTTCAGCTCTAGCAACTACAACAACAGTGCTATTAACTGCTTTACACTCCCAGATTGCGTTTTGGATATCATCAGTTACCACATGTGGAAGACCTGTTGCTTCTAAATAAAGCGCAGCACCTTCGTTATCCGTATATTCTTTAACTTTTTCAACGAAATCTTCTTTCATAGGATTAATAGTATAATCAACAGCACCCATTTTTTTTGCCAAAGTTGCGCGATTTTCGTCTGGTTCCGACATTATACAAATACCAGCACCACCAAATTTTAAAATACTTGCAGCGGCCAATCCTATTGGTCCACCACCCAGAATTATAACATTTTCACCAGGTCTGATACCTCCACCACGTTCAATAACCGCATTATAAGCAACGGAAGTTGGCTCAACTAAACTTCCAATTTTGAAGATGTCATCGTATTTTCCCTCCAATTTTTTGAGGCTCCAACATAATTTAGCAGGAACAGCTATGTATTCAGCATAAGCACCATCTATTGAGAAGCCAATTTCTTGTAATCTTTCACAATGGTTTGGATACCCATCACAACAAGGTTTACATTCGCCACACCACACCATCTCCTCTACGGTTACTGGTTCGCCTTTCTCGTATAATTTACTAGTTCTTTTACTATAAGCTTGACTACCCACTTCTACAATTTCTCCAGAAAATTCGTGTCCTAACACAGCAGGAAAAGCAGTTAAACCAGGATAATAGATGTATCCATCGTTATAAGTCTGGTACATATGAACATCCGAACCACATATACCGCATCTTTTAACTTTAATTAATACCTCATCTGGTTTTATTTTTGGAATATCCTTTTCAACAATCTTTACTTCGGGATGTCTCCAAACTTGCGAGCCTAAATAAGTCAATTTTCCGTCAATATCTTTTGACCCAAGTTTAAATCCGGGTTTTGGATCCCATTTTGCTGACAATTCTAACGCTTTCATCTTAATACATTACCTCTTCATAATCAATAAATAATTAAAATTAAGTACGGGAAA
>JBHLLE010000551.1:0-3511 GCA_048885945.1 Candidatus Hermodarchaeota archaeon
TAATTGAAAATAAAGAAAAAATATGTGGAAAATAACGTTAAATATTGAAGGATCAAATTCTTCTCAGGAAATTCAATTAAATGATGCTAAATCTTTTTTTGGCGGATATCTGAAAATTAAAAGAAGTTATTTTAATGAATTAATAAAAAATATTAAAATGACTAAAAAATATTCGACTGGCAATGCAATTGAAAGAGTTATCGCGCCAGATAATACCGATTGGACCTATAATCCATGGATGCTTATTATTGTTAAGGATAACGAAAAAGATAAACCATTCTGGTTTTTTATTAAAAGAGATAAAGATCTCTCTGGACAACTTGTTGCGATTGGACCGCAAACATTCGCAAAATTTAGCATAAATGATTCTGAAACTAAAAGAAGAATTAAACAAATTATTAATTATATCATCACCTATGTGAATAAATTCCATGTCGTAATTCTTCTTCCTAATTTTCTCCAATCAGAAAATCACTAAATGTTTTTCACAATAATTTAAGTTTTTTGAATTTTCTAATTTAAAAGTAATACTCTTAATTAAAATTCTAAGTTAATTATCGAAATTTTTTAAACTAACATTTAATTATCAATTTTAAAGTGAAAAATAAGTGAATTAGTAAAATTTTTTTAATACGGTATTCGTCGTGAAAAAAAAAGTAATTAAATTGTTTATCATATTGTTTATGATTCAATTAATAATCACATCTAGTCTTCTAATTAGAAAAAGCTATGCTGCAGCAGAAGATTTTGAGCCGGATTATGGATTTGCTCCTAATATTGATGGCGAAATAGATAAAGATCAAAAAGAATGGGAAAATGCTTCGAAAGAAACAATTAGACTTTATAAAGACCCTAGATCAGAAAATGATTTTGGAATCGAAACTGAAATATGGGTGCTGCAAAATGAATCTGATCTCTATATTTCTGTACAGTTTGAATTAGCAAATCACCCGTCAGAGGAATACATAGCTATAATAATATCTGAAAGCGATTCAGAGACCAATACCTCATTTTACGATGCAAAAATAGTGCAATTTTATAATCTAGGACAGCCTAATGAAGATGTTAAATATTATGATTATTATTTAGACAATGATCTTAATTTTATTGAGGATAGCCATGAAAATGGAGAAGGAGATGCTAAATTGGATGATGAAAAAGCGATCTATGAATTTAGAATACCCGTAAACGAATCTGAAGATGAAGATAGTAAAGATGTTAATTTAGAATATGGAGATGAATATGCATTTAAAGTTTTTTATGGAGAAACATCTAATTATAATTTTGAAGGCACTACCCATGAGAGAGAAAGTATTGTTAAAATCAAGATAGAATATCCAGACAAAAAAGAAATAGAGCCGTGGAGTGTTGCTAGATTTGTATTTTTAATAATCTCATTTAGCGTTTTAGGAGTACTCTATAGTTTTTATATATATAAAATTCTTATTATTAAAACAAAGTTAAGAAGAATAAGAGAATAATATGCCAAAAATAAAAAAAGAACCCCGAAAGCGAAGAAAATCTTCAGTATCAAGAGATTATTCCGGAAAAGATGAAAAACTTATCACTAAATCAATAAAAATCTCGTCTCTATTAGCTGGACTTTTCTTAGCTCTGTCTCTTCTTTTTAATGGCGAAATAATTACATTTTTCATGAATCGCGGTATCTATTGGGACATTTTAGATGTTTCAATTAAAGTTAGTTTAATCCTTTTTAGTTTTCTTTTTATGGTAATAAGCATCAGCAATTATAAAGAATTGACAGGGAAACCCTTAGGTATTAAAGAGATTATTTTTTTAATTACACTTTCTTTAGGACAAACTGTTAGAAACTTATACGTTTTTATTTTTACACTTATAGGATTAGTTATATTAGTATTTTACCTATTTTTAATTCAAGAAAGTTGAAATACATAAACCAATTTTCTAATAATTCCTTGATTAACATATGAATAAAACTTTTCTTTTTATTGGGCATAGAGGATGTAGAACAGACTTTATTGATGAAAATTCTCTCACTGCATTTCAAAAAGCGATTAAATATGGAGCAAATTACATTGAATTTGACGTTCGTAAGACTAAGGATAATTTAATAATAGCTATGCACGATGAAACTTTAAATCGAACCATAAATCATTCTGGTCGCGTTAAAGATTTTTATTATCATGAACTTAAAAATTTTAAAATGAGTAAAAGAAAAGAAAACATACCCCAATTATCAGAAATATTAAAAATTTTTAAAGGAAAAGTTAAATATATGATAGATTTAAAAGAAAAAAAAATAGCTAGTGATGTTATCACATTAGTAGCTAATCAAAATTTGATAAACGATTGTATTTTTAGTGGAAGAAGTGTATTAGAATTAATTGCTATTAAAAAAAAATTTCCAGAAAGCAAAATATGCTATAATATCACTAAAGGACACGATATTAAAATAGAAGATTTTCTAGAATATTCCAATCAAGATTTAAAATTCCCATATGAAATTGATATGATTAGCTTAAAATCCGATGTGATTACATCAAAATTTATAGAAACCTGCCACAAGAATAATATTTTAGCCTTATCTTGGGATTTTTATAATTATTCAAACCCATTAGAGATGATTAAAGATTTAATTTTAAAGGGAATAGATGGTATTTTATTTGATAACTATAAAAATATTCCTAAAATTAAACACTGGCTAAAAAATAAATATTAATTTTTTGAAATTATTGAAATTCCATTAGGAAGAGATAATATAATCTCATCAAGAGAAATCAAATTAATAAATTTTCTAAAATCTTCGTTAGAATTATCAATAAATCTCTGTTTTATTTTTTTAGCTAATTTTCCGCTAGTTAAACCCGATTTTGAAGGTCTAATAATAATCATATCTTCAACTTCTACTTTTTTTATAGCATTTAAAGGACCAACAATTATTTTTGGATAATATATTTGTTCTTTTTCTTTTTTTGGAGCTTCTAATTCGACTAATTTAAGTCCAATAGCAAGTTCAGTTTTAGCATTTTTTATGAAATTTTTTTTCCCAGAAATCATAAATGAACCTTTTGGTAAGTATTCTCCAGAGGGAGGACTTTTTGAAACTTGATTTGGGTTTATATAAAACACATCAACAACACCCCATGCTTCTTTCCATGCTTTTGAAAAACTAGCTGTAAAGTCAGCAGATTCCATAATTGTATTCTCTGGAATTTGTTTGTTTTCAGGATTTTTTATTATTGTTAAAGGAGAGCCAGGAAAAGTGGTATGTAGAACTAAATCGTGTGTTTCAATATATTTTTTAAAAATAGCCTCATTTGAGGATGCATCTCTTCCACCTATTACTAAAAAACCGTCTGAAGATTCAAACCACCTAAATTTTTCATACCACTTTTTTTTTGGCTTTTTTATTAAAAAATCGATTTCCATTTCAATTGATCCTTTTTTTATTAATAGGTTTTCTAAATCTTTTTTAGTTTCCTCCATAGCAGTAATAGTTCCTTTAATTTTTTTATCTGATTTTTTTCCT
>JBHLLE010000552.1:0-3509 GCA_048885945.1 Candidatus Hermodarchaeota archaeon
TTACGAAATTGAATTACGTCTTTATTTAAGTGGAATTCAATACATAAATTTAGCATTTATAATTATTGAAGAATATCAAATAAGTGATAGTCAAGATAGTAATCAAGAAAACATACTTGGACAATCTAAAGGTAATGATATAAAACTTGATGACGAAAATATTACGATTCCTCAAGAATGGTTATTTGGATCTATAATTTTTGTGGGATGTATAATTGGAAGTGCGCTTGTAATACTAAAACGTTATCGCAAAGAAAATTTTGCAGGTTTAACCTTCATGCCAAAATAATTCTTTTTTTTTTAAATAATTTGAATAGATGATAAATTCAAAATTATATTATTTAAGCGATTTTATGAAGAAGTTAGAAGAAATGGGAATTTGTCCTAATTGTAGTTGCTCAATTTCTATTTTTAAAACTAATAATTACAAGCGCTTTGCTAAATGTGAAATCTGTGGTTTATCGTACCCTTTACCAAAGAAAGGGAAAATATTAAATTCTGCCTTAATTTGTCCCATAAAGAATCTACCTCTATTAATTGTTGATAGAAATAGCCAAAAAGCTTACTTTTGGGTGGATAATCCATGTTTTTCGTGTATTGAGGTTGATAAATGTAAGCAATTAAATGAACTTAAAAACGAATTTAGAGAATTGAAAGTATATGGATATTAACTTACAGTTTGTAAGCAAATAAATCTTTTTATTATATGTTACCAATGAGCTTCTTCAATATTTAATTTACGGGGTTTCGATGGTTTAAATTTTTTTGAAGTTAAATTGTCATTCCCTAAATCGTGAGAACTTAAATAGAGCCTAATTATGTTTAAAAACGCACTAAATCCCTTGATACTGTATTTTATTATGTGGTACATTATTCCAACGAAAATATAATAGAATAAATCTATCAATAACGGAAAATTATACCATACTAAGAGCCTCCAAACAAAAAATCCAGATAGGATTAAAAGAATAATCTGATAGAGAGAATACTTAAAATTTTCTTTAAAGGTATATTTAATAATGCGAAAATCCTGGGGAGAAGGAGCAGCTCCTAAAATTAGCGAAAGACAGAAAAAACCGGATAAGATTCTAATATATGGATTTACATCGGTTGTTAGTGTGATATTCAATGACCAAAAAAAGAGCCAAGTAGATATGTATAGCGGCGCCAAAGCTATCAAGGTAGCTTGTAAAAAGGTTTGTTTATAGTCATTGTGCGAGACAAATCCGTGAGGATCAGGCTCTCCTGTAAAATCATTTCTATACTTTATTTTAATCTTTCTTGGACGAATACCAACCAAAAAACTTACAAAAAAATGGCTTATTTCGTGAATGGCAACACCTATAAATCTCAAAGTTAAAATTATTTTTGTAAATGGACCGTAATCGTGTCTTAATAATACATTTTTAGTAATAATCGAGACGATCAAAATAATGGGAAAAAAAATTAATATGATGAAATAATCTAACATGAAATTTTATTCAATTTAAAGAATTTAAAGGAAAAATAATACAATTTAAAAAATGTAGAGGAGAGAGATGATTTTAATTAAAAATATTGTAGTTAGATCTAGTTTAATAATTTAAAAAAAAAAAGCGTCTTTATAAAGAAATATTTTTCGACAAAATTTTGATAAAAATTTCAAGAGATCAAAATCCCACAAATTATGCTGAATTTTATAATAATATTATTACTTTTAACTTCAAGCTAATTTGGTGATTTCTGAAATTGAAAAAGAGTTCTCTAAGGTTTTAATCAAACTTAAACTTTTTGAGTGATTGATGAAACCAAATTCTTGTAGTTTTGTTGAAAAAATCATTTATACAAACTTTTCAATTTAATTCCAATTATCAAATTGAGAAAATCTTCTCTTAGATTTTATTAAATTCAGATAATACTATTGAATTATAGACCTTTATCTTATTTTTAATGAAGCGTTTTTTTTTAAATACTAAGATTTTTAAATAAAACTCGTACTTGTATTTAAATTAAGTAGGTTAAAAATAAAAAAAAATTTAAAAAAAAAGTTGAAAAAAAATGGCATCTGAAAAGTTAGAAAACAATCGGACTCCCAATCTTCTTTTGTCGGCATTTCCTAAAAAAATTGAAAAAAAATCAAAAGAATTAAATCAAACCATGAAAGTTTTTACATGCGATATATGTGGCTCAACGGATATTGTGGAGACCCACGAAGGTTACGTATGTCGATCTTGTGGCGTCGTATTGGAGATCCAAAAGCTCGCATATTATCGCCCTTATAACGATGATATTATTCAACACGCACGACTAGGACTAACACAAATTGGTTTGACAAAGGAAAGACTGGCAAATTCAAAATCGGTTCAATTAGATAAATTAAATAAACTTCACTCCATCCAGTCAAATGAGAAAGCAGTCTTAGAAAGGGCAAAAATAGAAATATCTCGTATTTTCAATTGTTTGAATTTACCATTATCCATGAAAGAATTAATTTATGAAAAGTTTAAAAAGCTTAGAGGAAGTTTAAAACCAGGAACTAAATACAGAAGTCCTGAAAAACTTATCCCTATAGCAATTTATTTTGTATTTAAATTCAGAAACATATCAATTGATGAATCCGAATTATTAGAAGTCTCAAAAATCTCCAAAAAAGATTTTAATAATTTTAAACTTCAAATATGCAAATTCTTTCCACAATATAAGGAAAGAGATCGGAAAAAATATATTCTTCAAAAAGTTTTGGAAATCACCGAACATTTTGGAATTGATATGCTTTTTTATTATCAAGCTAAAAAGATACTGTATAAACTGTGGAATTATATTAAAAATACAAAAGATAATGTTATTGCAGGATTAGTGGCCTCTATTTCTGCATTATGTTTATTTAAAGACGAGATATCTGTGAGTTCAATCTGCAATAAAATGGATATAAAAATGAGTACGATTCAATCTCAAGTAAAAACAAGAATTTTCGAACAATTTAAAGTTTCAGGATTTACTACTTTAGTTAAATCTTCAGATGCTCTTCGAGAACTTATGAAAAAATTGAATATATTAGAGTATAATTCCCACAATCAATCTGAGAAGCTTAAAGAAAATGAATGTGCTGAAATGATGGAAATTAGAATGAAAAATGATGCCGGAGAGCTTAATAAAGTTGAAAATGTTAGTTATCATTTCTACGCGTTAAAAGATCAAACTGAAAGTACACCACTTTTAGTCTCTCTTAAGACCCACGATCCTATTTCAAAAAATAATCTTGAAAATGATAAAGATAAAAATTTAGTAAAACCCAATACTGAAAAAGAAGACGACGACATTCTTTTTGAGTTAGAAATGTTTAAATATAATTTTAAGGAATCTACTCAACCAATTAAAACAACAGATTCTTAATTTTTATACTATTTTGTTATTTTTCCTAGTGTTAACCCAATTTACTAAAGTCTATTAATTTAGATTCGTAATTCTTTTTCGAATAAGTCAAGTTAATTTAAATTTGGGGGATATAATTATAATCATTTTTTTTTTTA
>JBHLLE010000553.1:0-3506 GCA_048885945.1 Candidatus Hermodarchaeota archaeon
CTCATATTGAAAATAATATTATTAATAATTATCTTAAAGAGCTATCTGAAACCAAATTTTGGAAATCAATAAAAGTTGATGTTATTTCTTTAGAAGAAAAAAATATTCGTATTTTTAGAGTTCAAGATAAAAAAATTGAGAATGTAGATCGTGGAATTATCATGATAATTAATGATAAAGAAAGTATTGTTTGTACTTCTGGTACTTTTAATTTATCAATGCCAAATAGGAGTAAAAAATTGATAAAAATAAATGCTGAAATTATTAATTCAGATAAAAATATTAACGATATAACAAAGGAATATTATGATCGAACATTTCTAAATTGGAATGCACCTATGAATCCAAGTAAATATCCTCCAGAATTAATGCTATCTAATAAGCTTGCGAGGTTATTAAAGGAAATAGAGTTAAAATCAGAATCTAAAATAACTTATCTGGTAGTTTAATTTTGTCCCATGACGATTTAATTGATTATATCAAGCAATATCAAATGCGAGATTATATAGATGTGGAAAAAGCAGATTTAGAAAAAAATAAAATCCTAAATATATTTATAAATTTTTTAATTTATAATCAAGAATTTATACAATTATTATATGAGAAAAGAAGAAAGTTTAATAAGTTTATAATTCCTCTCGATGAGGATTTAAATTTAATCAATTTTTTAAATTCATTAAATGAACTATCATCTCAGAGTAGCTTTATTGAGGATTTATCTCACTTATTATATAAACAATTCAAAAATTATCTAGATAAAAAAAAAAATCTAAAAAATATTTTTAAGCTTCTCAATCTAGCTTTTCAGGAAAGATTTTTAGAAAGAATAGATGAATATTTTTATTATTGTGTTAACTGTCATTGTTATTTTATTACTAATAAGAAATTTAGCAAGTGCATTTGTACTGAAAAATTAATATCATTTAGTTTTGCAACAATTCCAGATATTATAAAAAAAAGCATACAAAATGGTCATATTGTTGAGCATTATACATTAAATATTTTAAAAAATAACGATATAAAATTGATTGGTATTGAATATAATTTCAATGAGATATATACAAGTATACAATATTCTAAAATTGGTGCTGGAGAGAAAAGAAATGCAGAATTCGATTTGATAGCCCTCAAAGATAACTTGATTTTATTTATTGAATGTAAATTTAATCAAACAAAATATAGAGAAATTAAAGATTTCTTAGAAGCAACAGAAAATTTTATGACTAGAATAAAAATAAAATTTAAACAATATAACATGAGAAGATTAATAATCACTCAAGATAAATCCAAACTAGAAGTTCCACTAGAAATTAATGATTTAATAATTATTGAATTAAAAGATAATTTAAGCAAGGTTTTACAGAATCTCTGAAAAACATAAAATATAAAATTATGATCTAGATCATTGATATGAAAATTGCCCAGAATAAATGAATAAACTCGAATGGAATGAATGCTTAAAAAGGGGATTTAGATAAGTCATTTTTATTATAAATAGTATTAAGATCTATTCATATCAGATAATTTAAATCAATATCAATTAATAAGTAATAGAAAAGATAAATCCACAAAATGATTGAAATTAATAGTAATAGATAAATTGAAAAAGTCTTTTAAGGGAAAATTATTTGATATATACGAAAAATCAAGAAGAAGCGATTAATTTCAAAGATGGTAATTTACAAATAATTGCTTGTGCAGGTTCAGGTAAAACTGATGTTATAACTAGGCGTATAGCAATTCTTATTAAAGATGGTATTTCTCCTGAAAATATACTTGCTTTTACTTTCACAGAAAAAGCTGCTGAGGAGATGAAATTGAGAACATGGCAACATTTACATGGAATAATGCCCAATCATCCAGAATTGGGAGATATGTATGTTGGAACAATTCATTCTTTTTGTTTCAGACTTTTACAGAAATATTACCCTAAATATGAAGCTTATGATATATTGGATGAAAATAAGCGAAATATTTTCTGTTATGCAAATTTTGATAAACTAAAATTAAGTACATTTGGAAAAAGAACTTTTGAAGTTGTAGATAAATTTTCTCGGAGTATGGATTTGGTAAGAGAAGAATTAATTGATCTAGAAAAACTTCCTTATAATTTTTTAGATTGTTATAAAGCTTATTTAGATTTATTAAATAGTGAAAAATTTCTTGATTTCTCAGCATTGATGTTTGAAACATTAAAAAAATTACAGGAAGACTCCGAATTTCTTGATGAAGTTAAGAATCAATATAAATATATCATAGTAGATGAATATCAAGATATAAATAAAATCCAAGAATATATAATTGAACTAATAGCTGGTAAAAATGGGAATTTATGCGTCGTAGGGGATGATGATCAATGTATATATCAATGGAGAGGCACAGATCTCAAAAATATTCTAAATTTTGAAAATAGATATGAAAATGTAAAAAGGATTGATAACAGTATCAATTTTAGGAGTAGTATAGCTATAGTTGAATCTGCAAAAAATTTAATCGAAGGAAACTCATCCCGATTGGAAAAAAAAATTGAAGTTTGGGAAGGGAGAAAAATTAATTATGATGAGGGGGATATTTATGAAGTCTTTTTTAATAATCAAAATGAGGAAGTTGAATTTATAGTAGATCACATAAAACATCTTGTAAACACGAAATTTATTAATAATAAGGGAGAAATATTTACTCTCAGTTATCAAGATATAGCCATTTTTTTTAGATCAGTAAAAACTTCAGCCGAACCATATATTAAAGTGTTTAAAAAGCTGCAGATTCCTTTTATAGTTAAAGGAGGAGGAAAATTGTTTGAACAAGATGAGATTAAGCTGATCATGTATTCTTTAGCATATTTAGGAGATATTGATTATGAAAAATTGGAGGATTCAATAAAAAAGTGCGAAAAGTTTTACAAACAATGTTTTCATGGTGTAGGAGATGTTAATAAATTTATTACACAACTAAAAGATAAGAAAAGGGAAATCAGTACAGTAATTTTTATTAGACTTCAAACCCTTTTTAGTGATTTATTAAATATAATAGGGGCACATGAATTTGAGTTAAATGAAACACAATTTTATAATTTTGGCATGTTTAGTCAGGTGATTTCGGATTTTACTGCAGTCTATAAAAGAATAAAAATAAGTCAATTGATAGATTTTTTTGCCTTTATCAAGGGATATGGGGAATTGAATTATGAAGAGGGGGGATTAGAAGATCCAACAAGAATTAATGCTGTTAAAATTATGACGATACATAGAGCTAAGGGTCTTCAATTTCCAGTGATTTTTATCCCAAATCTTGTCCAAGGAAGATTTCCTTCTACAGCACCTTCCCGAGGATGGTATATTCCAAAAAATCTTTTTAATTTTGAAAAATATGAGGGGACAGAAGAAGATGAGAGGAGATTATTTTATGTTGCTATCACAAGAAGTGAAAAATATCTTTTTATTAGTGCAAGTCGTAGAATTTCTGGCTTGAGTACTAACAAGAGACCATCTTTATTTTTTAGAGAA
>JBHLLE010000554.1:0-3498 GCA_048885945.1 Candidatus Hermodarchaeota archaeon
TCTTCCTCTTGTAGTTTCATAATTTTCAAGGCAATTAATTGAGCATTATAAAAGTTTATTTTTTCCTCTAATTCCTTCCATGCTAGTGCGTCATTTTTTTCCTTTTCCACTTTTTTCAATTGGGTTGAAACTTCCTTAAAAATTGCTTCAAATTGCCCTAAATCTCTCTCAGCTTTTTCTAGTTCTTTTAATGTTGCATCCTTCATCTCGTCATATTTTTGTAATCCAATTAGTTCCTCTATAAAAGTTCTTCTATCATCTGAGTTCATGTGAGTAAGTTCTACTATTTTTCCTTGAAGGACAAATTGATTGCTTCCGTCAGGATCAACATTCGCGGTAGCTAAAACATTAAGTATTTGTTGTCTGGTTGTCTTTTTTTCGTTCATTTTATATCCTCCCCCCCCTCCTCTCTTAATTGTTCTGGTAATCGTAAAGTCTTGATCTTTACCTCCGGGAAAGATACCCTCGGAATTATCAAAATGAATAGACACGGATGCTCTATTAGATGGGTTTTTGCCCCTAGAACCTGCAAATATTAGATCTTCTAAACTTTTTGCCCTCATTGTTTTTTTACTCAATCTTCCTAACGCAAAACATAGCGCATCAATGATATTTGACTTTCCTGCACCATTTGGACCAACAACACATGTAAAACCACTAGAAAGCTTAATAGTGACCGTTCTATCTCCAAAACTCTTGAATCCACTCATAGAAATCTTTTTAATATAAGTCAAAGCTAGAAATCCTCTTATTCTTTTATTATTAAGAATATAGAATAATGCAAGTATAAATCTTTTTTTCTAATCTAAATTATTTTTTGTTCAAAATAAAACAACGTTGCATTAATATTTATCAATTTTAAAGGAAAAATAGATTAGATAGATTAAAAATTCCCAAAAATTGCATCTACCATTGCTTTTAATTGATGGGGATTTACTATCATAAAATAACAATTATAAGGTGAAAAATTATTGACTAATGGTACTTGGTGCTGTTCTAAAAATTTTTTTGAAGGACTTAATATTCCAATTCTCTGCATTAGGTTAACCAAATTCTTAAATTCAACCATGTTTTTTTCATATCCTAATGATTCACAGGAGATTTCGTATAATTCTCTTAATTCCTCTAAGTTTATATAATAGTTTGACTTGTTTAAAAAATAATTCGTTAGATTATCAATAAAAATAACGGTTAAGAGATCTTCTTCGGAAATATAATTAAGTAGATTAAACTCGTCGATTATTTGATAAGTATCAAATTGATTCTGGCAAATTTCTAGCATCTTACACTGTTCAATTGTTTTATATTCCTTCAAAAAAGGATAAATTTCGCGTAAAATATCGATTCCCTTCCCGGGAACAGGAGCATAATGCTCAAATATTAAATCCGTCATAAAATCTATTAATTCTTTATCTACATCGTGGGAAAATGTTAAAGAAGCTCTAGTTTGTAATATTAAATTCAATTCCTTGTATTTGTAATAGTCTAATTTTTTTTTTATATCAAAATCTGCTATAAAATCTAAAGTTGGTCCCCTTAAGACTTTGTTTACGGTTGAAATTATTGAAAAATTCAACTCTTTTCCTAAATTTAAGATTTTTTTAAAAAATTGGGGTTTAATGTATTCAATGTTATTAAAAATTAAGAAGAATTTACCCACTATTTTCTTACTCGCAATTTTAAGAATTCTCCACAAATATGAAATGTTTGAGTCTATGATTGAGTCAAGATTAAAATTAACATTTGGAAATCTCTGTATTTCTGTTAATAAGTAAAAAACTAATTCTTCAAGACTTTTATCTTTACAATCGATGTATATTTTATACATTGGTAAAAACTCGTTATTTTCTGTGAATATGTCGTTTAAAACTTTATTAACGATTACTTTTTTACCAATTCCTTGAATTCCTTGATACAGAATGTTAACAGTAAACCGATCTGAGATTGAATCATTTAATAGACAGTATAATGATTTTTCTTCGTCTTTCCTAAAGAGGATTTGAGGAGGTACGTAATTTGGATCGAATATTGCCCGAGGACCTATATAACTTGTATTAAAATCTGTCTTACTAATCATAATTTATCGTAATTTAGTTTTAAAAACATTTTTGAATTAACATATTTAAACCCCACCCAGAGTCACATCACTAAAAGTAAAATTAAAAATATTCTTAACTAATTTATTCTACTCATTTAACTAAATTTTCGAAATTTGTATCCAAAATAAGTAGATTTCAATAGAACTTAATCAAAATTTTTTCGTCTCATTAAATATGTTATTTAACGAATTTTACGCTAATTTTACTTTTTTCTATTCTTTCATTTAGTCTAATTTTACGTAATTTTCTTGGAAAGATTAAATCTACCTCATCAAAAACGAAACCACTCTGCTTAATTGGAGCTTCTTTTATTCTAAGTCTCGAAGGAGATATGTAGCCATTCATAAAAGATAGAATTTTACTATTTCCTAGAAATTTTCTATTAAAAAGATTTCCAAATGAATTGCATGCCGCAACAGGTATCCTATTTTCAAGTACTCGAGCCTGTAAATATACTTTCCAATTTTCCATTCCATCTTCTCTTATTTGGGTTGGGGAAAAGAGGATATCTGCTCCATTTTCTACTGCTAAACGTGGGGTTTCGAAAAAAGCAATATCAAAACAAATGAGAATTGCAAACTTAGAACCACCTAATTCAAAAATATTTAACACCTGTCCCGGTTCGAAATGCTCCCTTTCATACGAATAGAGATGGATTTTATCTTGTCTTCCTACTTCTTCACCTTTTTTATTAAAATAGTAACAAGTAATCTTAGGTTTTTTTTGATTATTTCTATTTTCCCAAATAGCTCCAGATAAAAAGGAAACTTCGTATTTTTTTGCCAAATCTTTGATGAATTCGTAATATTCTCCTCTTTCTTTTTGAAGATTTCGAGGTATATCCTTGAAAAAGGGAGCCCACCTTTCTGGTAAACAAACAATATCACAGGTATTAAATTCACCAAACATTTTTTTCAATAAAAATTCGATTTCAGAATAACATTTCTCGATATCTTGATGGAATTTTGGTTGGATACACGCAACTTTCATTTTTAATTTTGCTTTCTTTCTTTTTTTTCTTTTAAATTGATTTCATCAATAATTTCAAAGATTTCATTTAAATCAGAAATCTCATATTCTGGTTTTGTTCCGTTAGGGATTTTAAAACCCGTTTTATTTGTGTCGTATTTTCCACCCCGATGGATATAAACTGAATAAATATTGTTCAATTTAGCAGGAATTATGTCTTTATCAATACGATCACCAATATAGATTGTTTCAACTCCAGTAACACCAAACCTTTTTAAACAGTGTTCAAAAAGCTTAGGATTAGGTTTTCTTATCCCAATTTCATCTGAGATGACTGTTAAATCTATAAGCTCGTCAATATTTAATCTAAGAATTAAATTTTTCAGATCTTGATTATCGTCTAATCTATTTACAAATTCATTATAAGCAA
>JBHLLE010000555.1:0-3497 GCA_048885945.1 Candidatus Hermodarchaeota archaeon
CTTAAAAAAAAAGTTATTTATATTGAAAAAAACAATTATATTTAAGGTGGGTCCACTTGGTAAGAATAGAAGATAAAAAGATTGCCATAAAATTGCTTTACTGGGGGATGTATAGATCGGGAAAAACTACCATAGTAGATACATTATATCGAAAGACAAAAGAACAGAATAAAGACGTCTTTCCTGTAGGAACTCTAACTAAAATCCAAAGAGCTAGTGGAGCTACACTTTATTTTGATAGAGGCATTTTTCAATCAAAAAAGCAAAAACAAGTTGAATACCATATCTATACCGTGGCAGGGCAAATTAGCTATAAACCCTTGCGAGAGAAAATATTTAAAGGAACTGACGGTGTTATTTTTGTGGTGGATTCTCAGACTCATCTTTTTGAAGATAACATTGAAGCTTTAAAAGAATTAAAAAATGTGGCAAAAGGGAATTTAATCAAGGAAATTCCGTTAGTTGTTATGTTAAATAAGCAAGATTTACCTGATGCGATTAGAAAGGAAGATTTTTTACAAGTATTAAAAGATTTAAATCTCTGGTTTGAGTCTGAAAATGAATTCTATATTTGGAATCCAGTAATATATGAAACTGTCGCATTATATAATGAGAATAAGAATATCTATCGTAGTTTTGCTGAATGTGCAAGACAAGTAATTAATAGAATAAGTTAAGTTGCAAAATAATACTATTAATTACGATACCTAAGTATAATTTAAACAAATTCTGCAAAAAACTTCTTAACATTAAGTAACTTTTTCGTTTCTAATTCCATGACGAGTCTAATGCACTCGACTTTAGCTAATAAAGAATCGTCAGATTCGCGATAAATATCGTGAAGGAAAGTTATTGATTTATCTCCTAGATTTTTAATTTTTGTTTTTACAATAACATGATCCCCAAATTCTGCTGAATTTTCGTAGGTTATATCAATTTTTTTTACAGGAAACACAATTCCCTTCTTCACCGCATTTTCTACAGCGAGAGGATTTTGAATATTATTCATAAAACTAACAAATCCATCATCAAAATACACTAAATAATTCTTAAAATGAACAACTCCCATCGCATCAGTGTCGTTGAATCTTACTTTAATCCTTATAGAGTCTTCCGCGCTAAGAATTATTTGTAATATCTTTTCTTCCATTCTTGACAACTTTATTCTATATATTTGTATTATAAAATATCATTAAAAAAATCTGTAACTCTTATAAGATTATTTTTATTCATATCCATTATTAATCTTACTATTACACCTTTAACTAAGAGAGTTTCGCTTGATTTTACATTTTTATAGCAATCCATTGCTATTGTCATCGAAGTATTGCCTATTTTTAAAAATCGTGTATGAATGATAATTTTATCCCCAAATGTAGCAGATCGCAAAAATTCAATTTCTACCTTTCTTACGGGAAAAACAATCTTATCTTTAGCTAAATCTCCACAAGATTTATTTAACTTTGCAACAAAACTGACAAATCCGTCGTCAAAATAATTTATATATTTATTTGCGTGTACCACCTGCATTAAATCCGTATCGTCAACTCTTACTTCAATTTCTTTAAAATCTTCCATGTTTAATAGCGTATCTATAATCTTTTTTTCTCTTTCAGCAGACATTCGTATCTCGAAAATTTTTTTAATGGCTCTATAATCTGTTAAATTATATACTTAAATTTAAATCTTCTACAAAATCATCTTAATTACAAATACGAATGGTGAAAAATAAGTGAATAAAAAAGAAATTTTAAACATAATTAATACTTTGGCTTCAGTAAGAGCACCCTCTGGAATGGAAAAAAGCCGCGGAGATCTATTTAAAAAGGAAATGGAAAGATTTCTGACGGATAAAGACATCCCCGTAAAGACTGATAAGCTTGGAAACTATTTTGTCAAGTTTAAAGGAACTACTGGAAAGAAAAGCATAGCTATTTTGGCTCATATTGACGAAATAGGGGGAACTGTTCGCGTTATAAAGAAAAAGGGAACGCTAGAATTTTCAAAAAGAGGAGGATACGAGGGTAGATGGCTTATTTCCCAGAGAGTGAAAATACTTAACAATGATGGGAAATGGATAAACGGAATAATCTCTGGAAGATCCACTCATTCAACTCCTAATAAACTCCGAGTAAAAGAATTAATCGATCCTCTGGAATTAGAAATTTACATTGGAGCAAATAATAAGGATGAAGTTCAAAACGAATACAAAATACATATTGGAGCGCCAATTGTATTCTCAGGAGATTTTGGATTACTTAACCCTGATATTAACGAAAATATAATCGCTGGTTATTCGATGGATAATCTTGCAGCACTCACTTGTTCTATTATATTAACAAAAAAGATTGTTCAATCGATAGTTGATGAGTTTGGGACCATTAGAATTCCTTACAATCTTTATATAGTTGCCACTACAAGAGAAGAGATAGGAACAGAAGGAGCGTTCTATTTTCTTAAAAATAATCCAATTGACGCTGTTATTGCTATTGATATAGGATTAGTAGCTGATTTTCCTGGTAGTATAAAATCAAATATCAAATTAAATAATGGTCCCGTAATCGTATGGCAAGATAGCATGGGAAAAGGAATTTACGATTACGAGATGTGTAAAAAAATAACAGTGGTAGCTGAAAAGAACAATATTCCATATCAAAATGGAGTATTTGAAATGTATGGATCCGATGCGGGTAAAGCTCAAAAATGGTTGGGCATTCCTTCTGTTTTAATTGGAATTCCCGTTAAATTTTCTCATAATGTGCCTGAAATAACAAGTATAAGCCAGATTGAAGCCGCAGCAGAGCTTATTCTTCACTATATAAAAAGTTTAAAATGAAAATTTATTCTTTTATTAAATTATTTATTATTATCTCTGATATATCTCCTGCGTACTCTCCAGTTCTTCTAATACTTTCAACAATATAGCTTATCGCTATAGAAGCTTCTACATCTTGATGAGTTGGATGTAAATTAATATTTTCACACACTTCAGTCAGTTCGTTAATATATTCAATATTATCATTTGCCAAGCTTATATCTCTTTGAAGCCAGGCGTCTAAACTGTTAGTAAGTAATTTTAAAGAGATTTTACTCGCTTTTTTTATTTCGTCAAGAACTTTCTTATTAACTTCAAAACTTAAAAGTTTTATGACATTTTTGGCAATCTTAACCGCGTGATCTCCCGTACGCTCTAAAAGCCTACTTATTTTTTGATAATGACTTGCGTCCTCTAAAGTAATACCCATCTTTTGACATAAAATTATATCTCGTAAAACTATATGAGATTGACGACCAATTAACCAATGCAACCTATCTATGTCGTTATCACGTTTAATAACTTCTTCAGCCAAATCCTTGTTTTTATTCAATAACGAATTCATAGCGTCTTCGTGCATGCTCTCAGCAAGAATATACATTCTTCTTATGGTTTTCTCAAAGGGCATTTCTTTAGGATTCAATAAATCTTTAATCATAATATTTTGATTAGATTCTTCAAT
>JBHLLE010000556.1:0-3494 GCA_048885945.1 Candidatus Hermodarchaeota archaeon
TGTATTTTCATAAAGCGATCGAAAACGTTCTTCGCTTTCTCTCAATGCTTTTTCAATATAAATTCGGTTACTAATATCGTGGTCAATTGATAAGCTTGCTTTTTCTCCTTTAAATTCCATTGGAGTTACAATTACCTCAGTCCAGAATTCTGACCCGTCTTTTTTCCTTTTCTTTTCTACATTTTTTACTAATATTTCTTTGTTTAACTTATCATTACGATCATGGATTAATATCTCCCTTGAGCCTTTAACATAAAGATCTTTAATAATGCTCATTTTCAAGAGTTCATCCCTTGAATAACCGGTTTGTTTTATTGCAGCAGGATTGACCTCTAGAATTTGCCCATTGTTTATGCCTCCAATTTTTGTAACATATACAGCATCTCCGAGATTTTCGAAAAGGTGTTTAAATCTTTTCTCACTTTCCCTTAACATATTCTCTGTTTGCTTTCGCTCCGTGATATCACGAATAACTACAAGTGAAGCTTGTTTCCCCATAAAAGAGGTTAATACGGCAACAACTTCTACATTTATAATATTACCGTTCAATGTGATCATTCGTTCTTCAACCAATGCTGCTGATTTACCCCTTTTATACATTTCTTTTATTCTTTTCAATACGAGATCACGATCATTAGGGTGCACAAACTCAATTATAGGTTTGCCCAAAAAATCGTCCGGATTTTTTGAACCAAATAATTTAATTACAGCTTGGTTAACATAAACAATTTTTCCTTCACAATGTATGACTATTCCTTCAGGAGAAATGTCTACAACATTTCGATAATGTTCTTCACTTTCGTGTAATGCGTTCTCATCCTTTTTTTGTTTTACATATCGAAATGGATCCCTCTAAAATTGATTTTAATATTCATCCGAAAAAACTTTATATCAGATTTGAAAATGAGGATTTCATTTATAATAAAATCTATAATATCATGCGTAAATTCATCGAAGAGAAGTTTATTGAGAAAGAAACCAAATATTTAGAACCTGAGATTGATAAATATGTTACTAAGCCAGAAAGAGCTATTAAAACTGAAGTTGGGCAATTAATGGACGATGTAAAAAAACCAACTCTAATTAAAACCAACAAACAAATGAAAAAAAGCGAATCGAAGAAAGAAAAATCAATTGAAAAGGAAGAATTCATTGAACAACCTATTCAATTACGTATTTCTGACCGAGAAACAGCGAAAAAAATAAATAAAGAAATATTGCCCGATACTTATATCCGGGAAAAATATGTAATCACTAAAAATTTTCCTAAACTGCGACTTATATCTTACACAGGTCAATTAAGTAATAATACCTATATCGTCTTAGAAGGGTTGAACGAAGATGATGAATCTGGATTATTTATCATGGATCAGCATGCGGCTTCAGAACGTATCAATAAAGAGTATTACCTAAACATGTATGAAAATTCAAAAGGAAGTAAACAGCAACTAATAGTACCACTTAAAATTAATGTTTCAGCTTCTGAAAAATTCTTTCTGGAAGAAAATATGCGTGAAATTAACAAATTAGGATTTAACTTTGAACATTTTGGAGGAAATACTTTTATATTGAGAGAGATTCCAACAATTATTGATAAACTTCCAAAAATTGATGTTATAAAAGAAATTATTAGCGATATTACAGAAATCGGTAAGGAAAAAAGCTTTACAGAAGTTAAGGAGGATATTGTCAATTACATTGCATGTCATCGTAGCATTCGAGGTGGAGATGAATTAACATCTTTAAAAGATGTTAGAAACTTGATAGTGGAGTTAGCAAATTGTAAAGATCCTTTTCATTGCGCTCATGGAAGACCGACCTTAAGGTTTATTTCCTTTAAAGAACTAGATAAATTATTTAAAAGAAAAGTCTAATTTCAATCTTATTTGCTTGGTTTTAGATTGACTAGTCTAGTACCTCTTTTCTAAATACTTAACTTTTTATAGCCCTTCTTGTTTAATTCTTACGAGAATTAGTAAAATTAATTAATTTAAGATTGTAAGCTGATATAATGTGGGTTCAAAATCTAAAAAAAAGAAAGATAAAAAAAAAAATAAGAAGCATGATATAAAAACAGAATCAAAAAACGATATATCGTCTAAACTTGATAAATTAGATTCATTAGTTGAATTAGATAATTTAAGAAATCTTGCAATAAACCATAAAGCAAACGGAAATTACGAGGAAGCAATAAATATTTCTGATAAAGTCATCAGATTAGCTATTAAATGTAATATTCCTTCTATAATAGAAGAACAAGAAAAATTTATGAATAGCATGGCAGAAAAAGTTCAAGAAGACTATTTTATTTCAAAAATTAAAGAAGTTAGTGAAGTTATAAGAGATCAATACATTAACTTAATTAACGAAAATCGAATTATGCAAGCACATGCGTTAATTGAAAGTTTTAAAAAAGATTTTAGCGAGATTTCTTATTTTGAATCTATTCCCGCCGTTCAAGAACTTATCGCTGTTGATAAAAGAAATTGGGTGAAATATCAAAGCAATGTAAATGAGGATTATCAAGAGATCTTTAATGACGAAAAAGGGGAAATTAATGTAATTATCAATGCTTTAAGCAAATATTATGAAGAATTAATTAATGCGAAACAGTATGACGAAGCTCATAAGCTTATTAATGATTTTGTCAAAAAATATGAAGATAATTCTACTATTATGGCTCTTCCCTCAGTACAAGGACTATTAAGAAAAAAGATGAATTTGACATGAATTAATATCTATAAGGTTTTATTCCATTTCCAAGCTGTAGAAATTACTCCTTCAGGACAATTATCTACACACTCACCGCACAATATACACTCAGAGTTTCTCATATCTCCTTTTTTAACCATTTCTGAAACAAGTAAACTCATCGTACAATTTTTATCACAAGTTTTACATCCTTTACACTTTTCTAGTTCAACTTCTAAATGATAAGAAGGCCATTTAAAATAATCTTTAATTTTTGTTCCTATAATCATGAAAGGAGCCATCCAACAAATATAATGGCAGCCAACTCTCTTTCCAGCAATAAATACTATAGCAGAAAGTGCAAATACTAACCCTAAATAGATTATATAACGGCTTGGCTCATCAACAGAAATACCATAAGGCATTTGATAAAGAGGATCTATACTAGTATAACCTCCTGCTATAAATGCAAAAGTTGCTATCATTCCTAACCATGGCACCCATATAAAATATTTTATCCAGTTATATCTGCCTCCCTTAGCTTTCTTGTTATGAACTGCCATTCCTGCAAATTCTTGGAGCGCACCTCCAGGGCAAATGTGGCTACAAAAATATCGCCCTAAAAATAAAGAACTAATGAACAATACAGAAAAAGTAATGAAACTTGCATTAATAATTCCCTGTGTCGCAGCTTCTATTATTAAATATGGGGATAAATAATTGAGAGTTATCGGAAATAATATTAACGATATAAATAGTACTGCCTTTCGTACCTTTTGATATGGCATAATTAATATCCAAAC
>JBHLLE010000557.1:0-3493 GCA_048885945.1 Candidatus Hermodarchaeota archaeon
CTCTACCTTCTAAATAAATTCACATAGTCTATATCGAGATTTTTTTTAATTAGAAAAAAACTTAATCAAACAACTCAAATTTGGTGTATAAAATGGAAAAAAAAGGATTAATTGCTTTATTAGTAATTGGAATCCTCGCGGCAACATTTATTACATGGACAGCAGTGGGAATCATATATGGTGAGGAAATTTTAGATTCAATTGAAGATGAGACTAACCTTGATATTGCGGGTTCAACAACTTGCTTACCAGTTATAGCAACTTGCGCTGAAGCTTTTGAGGACAGAATGGAAGATAGAGAGGATGAGTTATGGGATATCTCTGTGAGCGGAGGTGGATCAAGCGTAGGAGTGAAACAATGCGGACAAGGTCTAGTAGATATAGGTATGGCTTCCCGTGATTTAAAACCAGAGGAAATAACCGCTTATCCTACTATGGTGACAACTAAATTTGCTTTAGATGGGATTGCTCTAATTATTAATGATGATGGATGGTCAACTGATGTAAATCTTACAGAATCTCAAATTGCTAGCATCTATAAAGCAGAGACAGGATTTACGAATTGGAATGATATTGATTCCAATTATCCTGATGATGATATTGTTCTGATAGGTAGAGACAGTGCCTCTGGAACGAGAGCAAGCTTTGAAGAATTATTAGATATAGAAGATGAATGTGATTCAAGTATGTTAGAATTAAACTCTAATGGATTTATATTAGAGACAGTTGAATCTACTTCTGGTGCTATCGGTTATGTGGGACTAGGTTATGCTGATTCCGATAATGATGAAATTGAAATTGTTAATGTTTATGATGATGTAAGTGGAGAATATATTATTCCTTCAATAGATTCTGTAAAAGATGGATCTTATCCGATATCAAGATCTTTATATCTTTTAACTCTTGGAAATCCTAGTGAAGATGAAGATATTGAGGAATTCATTGATTATGTTTTAGGTAGTGGACAAAAATATGTGGAACAGGAAGGATTTGTACCATTATAAATTCAAATTTTTTTGAAATTAATAATTAAATAATCATTTTTTTTTATCCTCTTTTAATTTTCTTATTATTTTATAACTATATACCGTATAATACTATTTCATTATTGTTAAATTTCTAAAATTTTGCCTATATAGAAATATAGAGACTATATTCTCTCACATAAATTATGTAGAAATAAATTATATTATATTACATTTTCTGCTTCATATATGAATTATTAATGGAAAATTTTAGGATTTTCTTGTTTATTTTCTTGAATTTATCTAAAAATTATCTTAACACATACCTAATAATTAAAAGGGACGTTGATTTGGCATCCACAGTAGAACCAATTGATGGTTATTTTATTGATGATGATGAATATTTCTCATTCACCCCCTCTGAAGGAAAAAAGATTCAATATATCTTTTTTATTTGTGCAGCATTAGCAACCTTGATTGTATTTTTTATATTTATATTTTTATTCATAAATATAGGGGATTTTTTCAATAAAGTTCCCCTTGACGAATTCTTATTTGATGATGAGTGGGCTCCAACTGCGCAAGAGCCTAAGTTTGGAGCTTTTAATATTATTGCAGGGACTCTGTTAGTAACTATAGGCGCAATGATTATTTCAATTCCATTAGGTATTGCAACTGCAATTTTTATTGCTGAAATTGCTCCACCGAAAGTCAGTAGATTTTTAAAAGGCGCTGTAGAAATCCTTTCAGGGATACCTTCTGTAGTTTATGGTTTTTTTGGAATTATTATACTAAATGTTTGGATAAATGAAAATTTTGAAGAGGCAACATCAGGAGCTTCATGGTTGTCTGGTTCGATTATATTAGGAATAATGGCATTACCAATTATAGTAAGTGTATCGGAAGATGCTATTAGGTCTGTGCCAAAAGAATATAAGGAAGCATCTTTGGCAATGGGATCAACAAGATGGCAAATGATAAGCAAAATAGTTTTACCCGCAGCAATGTCCGGAATTACAGCAGCAATTATTCTAGGCATTGGAAGAGCAATTGGAGAAACTATGGCTGTTTTAATGGTTACTGGTAATTGTAATTTGTTTCCAGAACCTATCACTAACATTTTTACTTGTGTTCGAACAATCACGGGGACTATTGGTATCGAAATGGGAGAAGTTCCCGAAGGAAGTCTCCATTATAAAGCACTATTTGCTTTAGCTCTAGTCTTGTTTGGTATGACATTTGCAATTAATATTATTTCAAGCATAATTCTAACTCGAATTAATAGAAAATTCCAAGGATTATCAAGTAAGAAGAAAAAGTTTAAGAGAACACTTCCAAAAAAATTAATTGAAAATCGTTACTATGTATTATATATTTTTATAATTAGTATTTTAACTTGGATTTTAATCACTTGGTTTGGAATTTTTAATGGGATTTTAATTACAGTTGCGTTTATTGGTTTTTTCATATTATTTAAAATAATATCTGTAAAAAATCAACAAAGACTTATATTTTTGATAATAATATTAGCTGCTTTTACAGTCTTATTATCATTAGGTATAATTTTATATTACATCGTTAGTAAGGGATTACCCGCTCTTACCTGGGAATTTCTTACGGAATCACCTGAAGATTTAGGTCGTGATGGAGGGATTTTTCCAGCGATTATGGGAACACTTTTCCTTATAATAGGAGCATTTTTTTATTCAGTTCCAATAGGAATAGCAGCGGGAATTTATTTATCAGAATATGCAAAAGATGGAAGATTAGTAAGAATTATTCGGACTGGAATAGATAATTTAAATGGAACTCCTTCTATTGTTTTTGGGTTGTTTGGTTTTGCATTTTTTGTATTAATTTTGGATATGGGAATATCAATGTTAGCAGGACAATTAACCCTTGCTCTCATGACTCTGCCAATAATCATAAGAACCACAGAAGAAGCGGTGAAAAGTATTCCTACTTATTTTAGAGAGGGAAGTCTAGCTTTAGGTTCGACAAAATGGCAGAGTATTAGTAGGGTTGTGTTACCGACAGCAATGCCAGGAATTATAACAGGTATTATTTTAGGTATGGGAAGAGCTGCGGGTGAAACGGCACCCATTTTATTTACTGCTGCAGTTTTTAGACAAAAACAGCTGCCAAAATTTGTCATACAACCTGTAATGACCTTAACATATCATTTATATATACTTTCGACATCCATCCCCGATTCTGAAACTGCAGCAGCAGGAACAGCTTTAGTCTTACTCATGTTAGTTATAATTTTATATAGTATTGCGATATTTATAAGAAATCGATATCAAAAGAAAAAAAAATGGTGAAATTATTGTCATTAAACCTATCAAATAATAAGAAAAAATCTGTTGTCGAAATAAATAAAATGAACAAAATAAATGATTCAAATAGTAATAATATTGTTATTGAATGTAGACATTTGAATTTATGGTACGATGATAATCAAGCTTTAAAAGATATTAATTTAATCATAAAAAAAAATAAGGTGACGGCTATAATCGGTCCTTCTG
>JBHLLE010000558.1:0-3480 GCA_048885945.1 Candidatus Hermodarchaeota archaeon
AGAACCGTATAAAGCGTCTTATAGAGCTCCTAGTCGTCGTTATAGCTATCAAAAGGACAGAGAAATGAAAAGATACTTGAAACAACAGAAGAAACAGAGAAGATCAGCAATGAGAGGTTATCAACCGTATTCAATGGAAGGGGGAGACACAAGTGGTACGAATTTTATAATTATTGCTATAGTAGTGTTATCAATAGTAGCAATATTTTTGCCTTTATATTTAACGCTGAGTCTTTATGGTCTTTCTCAATTTTATGTTTGGACAATATTTTCCTCTTTATTTATTAGTTATTCTGGGGATATCTTAGGTCTCTTTTTTCTATTCATTTTAATAATATTTCTTTATAACATTTCAAAGACCGTTGAAACCCGATTTGGAACCAAATTTCTGGTAAGCTTATATATTTTTTGTGCTGCGGTTACTGGTGCATTTTATGTTTTGATTAGGTATCTTCTAAGTTTTGCTTATCCTGTAAATGCTGAAAATGTAGTCTTTATTGGTTTAGCAACGGGTGCAATTTTAGGTTTGATTTCATTTATTGTGTATTTTAGTCCTAATAGAGAAATGATGTTGCTTTGTTTTTTCATTCCAGTTAAGATGAAAGGAAAAACATTGATTACTGTTTTAATTCTTTTTAGATTAATACCAGGACTACTCTTTGGGTTATTAATCACTCCTTTGTATTTTGCGGTTTATCTTCCTGATTTAGGAGGGATTTGGGCGTCGTATTTGGTTTTTAAAACTAAGCTTAAAAGACAATTTTAAAAGTCTTTTTTTTTGAATAAAATCGTAAACAATATCAAGTTGCCTACTTTTTTTTAAATATCTTTTTATGAGTTAAAAATTCTTATTAGTTTATCACTATGCCAGAAAAAGAAGTTTCTAAAATAATAGAGTTAAATGAAGATTTAGTAGAAAATAACGATAAACTAGCCGAACAAAATAATCGAATTCTTAAAGATTATAATATAAAATCGTTTGATGTCGTTGGAGCTATAGGGGCGGGAAAAACCGCGATATTAGAGATTATTTCTGAAAGATTAGCCAAAAAGCATAAAGTTTTGGTTATAAATGGAGATGTAGCGACCAGAATTGACGCCGATAGAATCGGTAGGCATGGCGTTAAGACAATACAAGTTAACACAGGAAGAGAATGCGCTTTAAATGCGTATCATATTTCTCAAATTCTAAAGAATTATGACTTAACCGAATATCAAAATGGAATTATTTTTATTGAAAACGTTGGAAATCTTATTTGTCCGTCCGATTTCATATTAGGGGCAGAAAAGAGAATTGTAATAGTGTCTATAACTGAAGGGCCATGGGTTATAAGAAAACATCCCCTACTTTTTAAAATGTCTGATATAGCAGTAATAAATAAAATAGATCTATCTGACATATTAGATGTCGATGTTGACAATATGGTCAACGATGCTAAAGAGATCAACCCTAATCTTAAAATATTTACAACAAGCGCAATTACGGGTGAAAACATCACAGAACTCATAAATTCCTTGAAATTATAAGATATGAAAATAATTATTAATATAAGATATGAAATTAATTATTAATATATTCTAAATATTAAAAAGAATGGTGCTGATATACTATGTCTCTTCGACAATACAATACAGAGTTGGGTTTATTAATTGATAAAATAGTAAAAGTATATCTTGATGAGGATAAGTTTTTTGTAGGTCAATTAAAAGGTATCTCAGACGATAGTAATCTCATTTTAGTGAATGTAAAAAACGAGAAAAACAAAACCTTTCCGAAAGTGCTTATTAGAAGTTCTTATTTTAATTTTATGACGTTAGAAGAAGAACCATTCCCAATGCAAGCTCTCGCTGATAGAATTGCGACCATCTTCTCAAAAGGTCATGTAGACTTTAAAGAGGAACAAAATGTTATTTCTATATTGAATGGAAAAATTATTGTAGATGAAAATGGAGTAAGAGGAACTGGTCCTAGTGCTGAACGTGTGAAAAAAATTTATGATCAATTTATAATGGACATTGAATAATTTTCATTTTTTATTTTTTATTTAATCGCGTTTAAAGGTTTTAAGTAAATTTTTTAATTGTAAATTTTCAATTACATTCTTCATAATTGCTTTTCCTAAAGGAGTAACCTTAACTATATCTAATCCTTCTATATCAATTTTTCTTAAATAGTCCTGACTAATTAAGAATTCAACATCAGATTCCCAAACATCTGAAAAAATCTCCTTTAAATCGCTTAACTTAATGTTTTCATCTATCTCTTTACTTAAAGCTAATATTAAAGCTAATGTACCATATTGACTTGGAGTTATATTATCGTCCTTTCCTTCAGTGGTAAGTACGTAATATTTTTGTTCTAAAAACTTGGTAGTTATTAGTTCAAATCCTACTTTTTGTAAATTACCGTAAACATTATTGATAATTTCTTCAAAATCAAATTTATCGCATAAGTTTTTGATATCTTCTTCTCTTATCATTTTTTGTTGGTTGGTCAAAATAATTTTAGTAATAAGTCTAACTTTTTCTTCTAATTCGGTATTTTGCATATCCACCACTTAATTCTCTTCAATTTTAATTACATTTAATTCGTCTATTTTTTTTTTCATTTCTAAATTAGAGATAATAAAAACAAGATTGAAATCTTGAATGTTTTGATCTGTTTTAAAAATAGGGAGGATCTTACTTATCGTTCTATAGACAGAACCTCTTTTATTATATTGACTAGGGATAAATAAGTTGGAAAAGATAATATTTTTGCAGTTAAAAACGACTTTTAATGAAATATAGAAAGAAATTATAAAGAATATTTTTTCTGGAGTAGTTAAATCCTCAAAATTTAGGTGATTTTTAATGGAATGTAAGAAATCAGTCTTTATAAACGCGTTTTTATAGTCATCACTAAAATTGATATGTAACGAGACTTCAATATTAATCTCTACTAAAAATTTATTTATAATAATTTGTAATTGGTTCTTTATATCTTCAACTTTCCTAAAATTCTCAATTATTTCAACGATTTCATCTTTATCGTATTTAAAAAGCATATCATCTGATTGCTCCATAATTGAGTTATTAAAATTGTCTAATTTTGCTATGATATTTGATAAATCCTTTAGGTTTTTGTTATCTAAATTTGTTTTGTCACTTGAAATCTTATTTATTTCCCGATCTATTTCTTTTATTTCAAAATCTATTTCTTTTTTAGTTTTTAACGTATCTATTTCTTTAATATCAAATTCATTTTTAAAATTTTGATTTTTTTCATTAACCATTTCCTTTAATTCGGTTTTTAAGTTATTTAAGCTTTTTTCCTCGTCTTCTATTGCTTTTAATAATTTCTGATAATCTTTTTCTAGTAATTGATAATTTGGTTTTATTTTTTCTAATTTAATTTCTGACTTTTCTATTTTTGATTTAACTTCGTTAATTTCGTATTGGTAATTTTTAGCTTGATTTTGCAAAGACTTTATTGCTTCT
>JBHLLE010000559.1:0-3475 GCA_048885945.1 Candidatus Hermodarchaeota archaeon
TACTTCAATTGGACGATTATATCGAGAAGCTAAAGTAATTGTTAAAATTTGAGTTTTATCCCCTAACTCCATCAAAAAAATGAAAATAAATCCGGCTAAGTAGGGATTTCTTCTTAACTTAGCAAATTTATTTTTGAAACTATTTGTACTTTGATTATCCCCTTCCAAAATTTCTCCCGATTTTGAAAATTTTCTTTCTAAATAGAGTTTTTTCAGAGAACGAGCTTCTAAGATTCCAATTAAAATAAATATTAGTGCAGACACAAAAGATATTATTGTGATTGGAATAAAACGAGTTATTATTATTCCAAAAACTACTCCAATTGTTACAATTAAAGCAAAACCAATTGTAACACCTATTCCAACTTTATAAAATTTTTCATATTCTAATGCAAGGTTAAAAACAATTAATTGGGTTTTATCACCTAATTCTCCAAGGAATAGAATCCCAAAGGTTATAAAAAGTATAATTAAATCCATTATTATGAAAAAATTAGGACCTGTTTAAAATTTACTGGTTTAATAGTATCATTCTCATATCCTTCAGTAGGTTCACCAAAATAGAAATTAAGAATCAATAAAAGTTTTTATTTTGTATTTTAAATTATTTATTTTATTAAAAATAACAAATTGAATTAAATTTCAAACTAAAAAATCACTTATATTAGATAAGCCTAAAATTTAATATTAATTATTTTTAATAGATCATAGGATTAAATTAAGAATATGATTATAAAAGAGAGGAGTTAATTGGTATCTATAATTGATTTAATAATACCCTCATTTTTAGGATTTCGAGAAGGTTTAGAAGCAATATTAGTAATAGTTATAATACTCCTATATTTAAAGAATACCAATCAGCGATTTTATTACAAATATGTGTTTATTGGGAGTATTTTAGCAATAATTTCAAGTATAATATTCGCTATTATTTTTACAGCAATATTAGGCGGATTTAGTGGTAATCTTGAAGAGAGTTTTGAGGGTTATACTTTCATAATTTCTGGGGCTTTTATTATAACGTTAATTTTATGGATTAGTAAAGAAGGTCCGAAAATGAAAAAATCATTAGAAGAGAAAGTAGAATTTTCAATTGAGACTGGGAAAATTTTATCCATCTCTATTCTTTCATTTATAATAATTTTAAGAGAGGGAATAGAATTGGTACTTTTGTTGATTGGAGCCACATTGGTTGGATCTCTTAATCAAATGGGAGTTGTATTAGGATCTTCTATTGGTTTAAGCATTTCAGTTGGAATAGGTCTATTATTTTATTATGGTATTAAAACTATTAATCTATCAAAATTCTTCAAAATTTCAAATGTAGTATTAATTTTATTTGCAGCTGGTTTGATAACATATGGAATACATGAGCTAATAGAAGCTGGTGTTTTTAATCCAATTGTTGAAGATGTGTGGAACATTAAAAATATATTACCAGAGAGCTATCCTGATGGTAATCCAGCGACTCCAGTATGGTTTGAAGTTATAGGTTCGTTATTAAAAGCATTATTTGGTTATAATGCCAATCCCTCATTGTTAGAAATAATAATTTATCCAATATTATTATTTTCAATAGGTTTAATTTCAATGAAATTATGGAAACAAAATAATTCTATAGTCCTAAACCAATATCCCCAGTATGAAATTCAGGAAAAGAAAAATCAATAAAAAAATTGTTAATATAATTCCCTCTTTCCAATAGATCTGCTTCTTTTTAGCAATATAATTAAAATAGATTAATAATATAAAGAGAATAAGCCAATTCCAGAAGATTATTAAAGAAAAGTTAAAATTTATGATAATAATTCCACTTATCCCAAACGTTATTGCTAAATTCCAAAAAACCTTACCAATCATCCCTCCTAGGCCAATTTCTACACTTTTCTTTCTTATTGATTTAAAAACTAGAGTCAATTCCTCTACATTTGTGACAAAAGCAATTATTACAAGCCCAAAAAATGCCTCCGGGAGGTTAGTATGTCTTATTATTTGTTCTGCTGAATAAATGAGCATTTCTCCTCCTAGAAATATAAAAAAAAACCCAATAATAATTAGTATAATTTTTTTTCTTTTCGATTTTTGGTTATCACCATTTTGATCTTTTTTATCTAAATTAATTCCCGCGTTTTTATCTTGTTTTAATTGTTTTAAATTCAAGTTAAGATAAATAAAATAGATTATTATAACGATAATGGCGACTACAATAAATCCATATTTAATTAGGAATCCAATTACAATAAATATCATGCAACAATACAGTAAAAAGAAATAAAATTGGGGAGTTAATTTAAAATTAATTTTATAGAAAAAAGCGGGAAGAGCAAAACTAATCGTTAGTGCAATTATAGAATTGCCGATTACATTTCCCACAGCTATATGATGAAGCCCGTTTATTGCCGCGATTATCGAAGCTATTGATTCTTCAGGGTCAATTCCAAGGATTAGTGAACCGATTACAAAGGGAGATAAACCATAAATTATACATATTTCCTTTAAGTTATCTAGGAAGAGATCAGCAGCAAAAAATATTATTATATAACCAATAATAAATAATAAAATAAATATTAGTAGATCTAGCATTTTATTTTGAAATTAACGGATAATTTCATTGTTCTCCTTTTTTTAATGCTTTTTCTCTCAACTTTCTACGGAATATTTTACCTACAGTAGTACGTGGTAATATATTAATAAATTCTATTTGTCGTGGGTATTTATATCCAGCGAGTTTTTCCTTTGACCATTCAATAATATCTCGTTCTGTAATTTTATCTTTATATTCTGGTTTGAGTACTACATAAGCTTTAATAGTTTCCCCAACATTTGGATCAGGAGCAGACACTACGCCCACTTCTAATATTGCAGGATGTTCGAATAACTTTTCTTCAACTTCACGAGGCATTACTTTATAGCCCTTATATTTAATGATGTCTTTTGTCCGTCCCTCAATGTAGAAATACCCTTGGTCATCCATTCTTGCTAAATCTCCTGTTCTTAACCAGTTAACTTGTACAAATGTCTTTTTTGTATCTTCAGGTCTTTTCCAATATCCTTTCATTACTTGGGGACCTCTAATTAACAATTCTCCCACTTCTCCTATAGGAAGTTCTTCTAAAGAATCAGGATTCACAATTTTTGCGTCTGTATCGATACAAGGAATTCCAATACTCTCCGTTTTTATTTCAGGCAACCAATGTGGTTGGTGATGCGTAACTGGTGATGTCTCAGTTAATCCATATCCTTGACCAACTTTAAATCCAACAATTTCTTCCCATCTTTTATTTATTTCCGGAGCCAATGCCGCCGAACCTGAAGTTGCTGACTCAAGACTTGAAAGATCCCGCTCTGTAAAGTCAGGTGAATTGACTAACATTTGAAACATTACTGGTACACCTATAAACATATCACATTTATAATATTCAATTGCTTCTAAGACTTCAGAAGGATTAAATGATTCAAACATTACTAACATTGA
>JBHLLE010000560.1:0-3471 GCA_048885945.1 Candidatus Hermodarchaeota archaeon
AATTTAGCTTTTTTACAAGCGCTTCTAATAGCATTAGCCCCTATTTATCTTTCTTTTTGGTTATTCTTTTTTCTGCTGGAACAATTGTTATATGCGAACTTAGATGTGCTCGTATTTTTTATAATCGTATTCGTAATGGTCTCCATCATATTGGGTGCCTCTCCCTCAATTGCGGACTTAAGTAATATTCCCAAAGCGTTTCATCGAGACCCTACCTATTCCATGTACCAGATATTTCTTTTGCTCTTATCAGGAGTCACCGTATGGCTTATAATGACAGTTTACACTATTTATGTCATTCATGAACTTTTTTATTATGTTTTTATCTTTGTCGGATATTACGGATTTAAATATGGCTTGAGGGGATTAAATGAAATGTATTATTCATTGAGCAAGTCTCCAAAAAAAACAAAATCTAGAAGCCTTACTCGTAGAAGATTAAAACCTAGAAAGCCAAGGAAAATTGAGTATTAAGGAAATTAAAAAAAAGTTAATATGTTAAGACAAGTTATTATTAACTATTTTAATAGTTTAGAAAGTGCGCCCTCTTTATTTGTTAATTTCTGTGTAAAATTATTAAAATTAAATTTCTTTCGATCAAAGAATTCAGGATATATAATTGAAGGACCTAATATCTTAAATTCATTTTCTAATTCTTCTTCAAACTTTCTAATTTTTCTTTTAGTTTTTGATTCAAATGATTTCAACAATCTTCCCCCTTTTATGAAAGCTTTCGATGTATTTATTTCAACATCTTTTAAAACTTCATTGTAAATAACGAAGGCTTTACTATCCTCACCTTTAATTTCATATAATTCGCCTAAATTCAGCTTAAGAGACTCCTCTCTTAATATAAGGGTTGGCTTTTGTATACTATTTTTCTTCTCTAATTTTTCCAAACTCGATAAAGCTGCCAAAATACTAGCACCTGATTCACTGAATAGTCCCATCTTCTCTTGAACCTGACTGATGTTATTTAATAGAATATCATTATCAGGCATCATTTTTAAAGCAATGTTAAATTCCTTCATTGCTTCTTTATACTTTTTTTGGTAATAATATATACAACCAAGATAATTATGTGCGTCATGACTATTTTCATCAATCTTTATCAAGTCTTTAAATACTTCTTCAGCTTCTACATATTTAGATTGAAGAATATATATTTTTCCTACTTTTGTTAATAATTCACTTTTTGTTGCTACATCGCTTATGATATTATTCAAATTTAGGGCTTTCTCATAAAAATTTATCGATTGATTAAGCTCATCTTTATTATATAAAAAATCTCCCGTCTCTGTTAATGTCTGAACAATATTCTCTAAATTTCCTACAATTAAATCGTCTGTAATATTTTTATCCAATTTTATTTCAGGAGTTTGTTGAAATAAAACTTTATAATCCTTATATGATAATTTTTTCTTTATATTGTCTATTTCCTCCTGAAATTTTGATAAATCTGAGATTTCTCCATAGATCAGTTTTTCAATTATTTTTTTTTCATATCTACTTAATTTTTCCATTCTTTAACCCTCCTTCAATTTTCTTCTCTATATCGCTTTTAATTAAGTCAATAATGTAATTTTGTAAAAAACGCATATACTTTTTTTTTTTAATTTCATCCACTTTTTTATCTAAAAATTTTTCTTTAATTTGTTCATCCGTATTTAATATTATCTCAATGTTATTATCTAAATCCTCGAATTTAAATGAATTACTTTTTTCATTACGAGCTAGATAAAAGGAACTAAGTCCAATTGTTTTCAATTTATCCTCTATTTTTTTTAAATCAATTCTGAAAAAATTTTTAAAACCCTTTCGATAATCTTCGCTTAATTGAAGCATATAATTTATTCCTTTTAATGCATTAAAAACTTGTTCTTGTTTATCTAATTGAGTATTTCTCATTATTTTCAAACCTTTTTGATTATAAAATGAATATAGTATACTAATAATATTATAGAAGAGATTATTAGGAAACCAATAGTAAATATTGAAATGTTATTCAAGAGAACATGAAAATCATTAATTGAGTAATACATTACTAGCCTTATAATCAATGGTATCGCAAATCCTAAAATATGTAATAAACTCCATATTATAACCAGTTTCCCAAACTTTAATCTGCGAGAACTAATTTCTTTTCTAGCAATATCTAATTCTTTCAATCCCCTCCATACCAATGTAGCATTAAAACCAATGAAAGCAACAATAATTCCTATAATTGAACCTAATTCGATTATTGTCATAATTTACTAAAAAGTAAAAATACATTCTTGATTTTTAAACTTTTTTGTAAAAATCAACAATATTTTAAGAAATATTTTACTTAAAGAAGCATAATTCGAAGCGGAGATTTTTGTCCTAATTAGTTTAGATTCATTCATCAAGAGGATTTCTAAGTTATTATTTTTTCTTTAAATAAACTTACAAATATTCCTTTGTAAAACTCTAAATATATCTAGATATGACGAAGATAGATAATGAAGAAACGCGAATTAGCAGAGAAATATTCGAGGTTAATCCATGCTTTTGGAGTTATATTGAAGTACTGCGCCGTCCTAAGTTTAGTGAGCAAACGCAGAAAACTACTTCATGGATATTTGATCCATTAATAACAAAAGGAAATATCTATGGACTAAAACTTCAACTTGTTCCGAAATTCTCTTGGAAATTTGTATTAATTCCTTATTCAACTTCAAAGGATGCTTTCATAGCAGGTGTTAAATTCCGTGATAATCTTAGTGCAAGATTTCCAGGATTAGTTGCAAAAGTTCGCACAGTTTCTGTTCTACCCTATTATCATAAAAGAAACAAACGATTCTGGGAGGTTAAAATTCCACCACGGATTGATTTCTTTTATGGTAAAGTTAATCTCTTCCAAAAATTAATTAATTTCTTGTGGTTAAATCAGACCAAAAGACATGTTACAGCATATATTTTTTGGCAACGAGACCCAACTCATGAATATTATCCTAATTTTTATCTTCCAGCATCTGATGAAGAAAGATTCTCATCTAAATCGACTAAAAAACGCAGAAGACATTACCTCAAATATTATAAAATCAGAATTCTAATCAATATAGAATTAGACGATACTCAAAATTTACCTAAAGATGATCTAGAGTTATTAGGACAATTAAATACATTCGCGACTGGAATTCAAAATAGTTTTGCCCAAGGAGCTACACTCGAATTAGCCGATGAAAGTACCTGGTATGAAATCTTAAATGGGCATGTTTTTAAAGAAAACCATGTCGCGTTCATTAAACCAAAAGAGTTTGACTTTGAGTTTTTAGATAATATCCCTCTTAAGCAACCTCTGTGGCTCGATGATGAAAATGTTGAATTAGAACCCTATGATGAGAATGATCCTGAGAAAATTAATATTGGTTCTTTAGTATATCGCGGAACTCTCACTACTCATAACAAACCCATGAAAATAGAGCATTTACATCAAAGGGCACTTAT
>JBHLLE010000561.1:0-3463 GCA_048885945.1 Candidatus Hermodarchaeota archaeon
TATAACATTTATTAAAAGAACTTGATTATTAGGTATTAAAAACTTTTTTTAATTAATATAATCTATTATAAAAAAAGCACATTTTAATTGTTAAATGATGGGGAAAAATGCCGACAAAAGTTAAATATGCCTATTGTGAGAGATGCAAGAAAGAAGTCGAGCAAGCAAGTAGAAAACCATTAACTAGAATGTCAAAAACTGTATGGATAATTTGTACTGTTGCTACTCTTGGCATTGCAGGTATTATATATCTAATTCGTCTTGCTTATAGACCTAAAATTTATTGCCCAGATTGCTTTACTAAATTAACATACTCTGATAAACCCTTTGAGAAGCCGAAAAAGAAACGTGAAGCCATGACCCCAAAAGAGAGAATACTAGAAAAAGTGGAAGAAGAGAAAGGTCCTGAAGAAGAAACTGTTGTATTAGAACCAGCTGAAGAAAAGCCAGCAAAGAAGAAACCTGTTGAAAAAAAACCGAAAAAGAAAAAAGAAGAAGAAGTGGAAAAAGAAAAGATTTTCTGTTCATTTTGTGGAGAAGAGCTTGATAAAGATTATCCTACTTGTCCCTATTGTCAAGCAGTACGAAAATTTTAACATTTTAAAAGTGTGTAAAATGCAACATTTTTCCAAATATCAAATAACTAATAAAAATAAATAAGAGTATAACTAAATAATAAATTATAGAATTTTGAAAACCTAAATAATTTTTAAAAAAAAAAGTATTAAAAGATGAGAAAATTATGCCAAGAAAAGCACGTTCAGCACCTGAAATAGAAGATGCGCTCGCCGCATATAGTACTTGGGATATTAGGATTGCTAAAGTTATCTATTATGGATTTATTTTAGCTACTGCTATATTTGTGTTAGGAATATGGGCCCTCATCCTTAATTGGGTTATTAAAACCGAAAAATGGGATTTTTTTCTTGACCTTGATTTAGGATATCAAATTGCGATTATTGGAGGAGCAGTTACTGGTCATCTATTTCTATTGGTTCTCTTTTATATTTTATTTCGTGGAGGTATGGTGAAATTTTGTAGAATTTTATTCAAAGATCGACTGTTAGCAAAGAAATGGGAAGATTATTTTGGACTAAGAATGCTTGTCGGTGTTGCTTTATTAGGTCTTTATGTTACGCTTGTTTCACTTGCGGTTGGACTCCTTCCCACTGTATTTTTCAATTCAATAGGAGATCTGTGGTTAGAAATGGTTGATTATTTTAAGGGTTATCCTGCACTATGGATCTTATGGGTTGGAGGAATGATTTTATTGGTAGTCCTATTTGTTTTTCTAGCATTAATGCTTTGGAACCATGGAGTTTTTTGGGTTCTTAGGCATGTGAAAGAAATTGAAGAGGAAATTGAAATAGAAGACCAAATTAAAAAGGATGCTATAAAGAATGCCGATGAAAGAACTTTAAGAGACATCTATAAGAAAGAAACCGGACAGAAACCAGTTTATCGAGGTAAGGAAACACGAGGCTATAAAGAATGGAAAAAGAATCTTGGAGTAAAATAAATTTTTAAAAATCTATTAATTATTTTTTTCAATTTTTTTTTTGAACGATTAATCTACTATTTAAAAATATTAAAAAAAAAGATATTAAAGAATTGAACTAGCGCCGGATAAATCTTGGATTTTTGAATAAGTCTAATTCACTTTTTGGAGGTTTATATTCAGTTGTTCCCAATTTTTTCATCTTTTTATAGAATTTTTTTATAATCTTCATTGTATCATCCATAAATTCACACGTTAACCCAAATAATATCATATATTTGACAAAAGATTTATCTTTCGCATAAGTTTCATCGTAAAATTCAATGATAAATTCTTTTTGGATTGGATGACCATCAACTCGAGCAATTTGTTTCTCTCCAAGATAAATCTTGTAGTTTCTTCCAGGACCTACAACACCCTTGGCTGTAATAATTTGAAGTTTATCTTCTTTTTCTTCAGGAAGAAGGGGAAACGACCATCGAGAACCGATTAGTCTCCATCCCCTCACTAATCGAATTAAGCTAATCATACCAGGGATTTGGAAAATAAAGACTGCTGCGGGATGTTTAATTTCATAACTTTGTATTAACGAATGTGTAATGCTTAATTCAATTCCACCTTTGAAATTACCTCCCTTAGGTTGAGCGTCAATAGATTCTTCCATAATCGTAAAGAATCGACAGATTAATCGTTTTTCTTCGAGTGGGCTTTCTTCCCATTGATCTTTATTAAAAGCAATGATATATTTTTTCTTATCATCTTCTTCAATAACACCCTCAATGTCAAAATTCTTTGAAAACCAACGTGTTTTTGCTTGATATTTAAGTTGTTGATGAATCCCTAATTCTTCATCATGTAATCGAGTTCTCCAAAAATTTACTTTCAGTTTTTTATGCACAATCTTTTTAGCAGGAACTTCCGCAACTTCAGCATCTTTTACTGCTTTTGCTTTCTTTGGTTTCTTTTTATCTGGAGTTGTTCTAGCTTTAGCTCTTGGTTTCTTTTTTTCTGCCAACTCTTCTAATTCCTCTACTGGATCTTCTTCTGACATAAAAATCACTCTTATTTGTATTTTAAAATTTTATTTTTTTACTAAAATAAATCATTTTCGTTATTTTTTAACTTTTTTATAAAGTAATTTTAGTTAAAAACTAATCATTCCAAGTATATAATTTTTGGTTAATAATAAGTTATTCTTTTAGGTTTTAAAAAAAAGAAGAATGAGAAAAACTGAAAATAAAAAAATAGAAATTATTTAATTTTTTGGTATGACTTCTTTATTAATAGAAACACTAAGATAAATCCAATACATAAAATCAATATAAAGCTATATCCGGGAATTATAATAACAGTTTTATCACCATTGGAGTCTGGTATGAAAACTATAACATATTCATTGTCTGACATTGTAGCTCCATGTTCGTTATATGCTAAAATCGCAAAATAATATTCACCATTAACTAATCCAGATATTGGGAAAGGTGATGTCGCTGTTTGATTAGCAAGCAAAGTCAGACTGCTATTTATTTCTGTTATCATTTTATCGAACATATAAAGTGAATAGTTATCTGCTCCTTCAGAACTCGTCCAGATAAGATCAAAAGCACCATCCGTATCTGGAGTATCGGCATCACTTGAAAGATCGAAATCTCCTGGAGGGAGAAATTGAACTAAAACATATTCTGTATTTGACATAGTTTCTCCAGTATTATTATAAGCTACCACAGCAAAATAATATTCTCCTTCAGATAATCCTGATATTGGGAAGGGTGATATAGCAGTCTGATTAGCAAGTAAAGTAAGACTTTCATTTATCTCTGTTATATCTTTATCGAACATATAAAGTGAATAATTATTTGCTCCTTCAGAATCTGTCCAGATAAGATTAAAAGCACCATCTATATCAGGAGAATCAGCATCACTTGAAAGAGTGAAATTACCCGGTGCTGGCAATTGAACAGTAAC
>JBHLLE010000562.1:0-3463 GCA_048885945.1 Candidatus Hermodarchaeota archaeon
ATTTTGCTGATTTTCTGTACGAATTTCTACAATTTCTCCATATTGTACACTATGATCATTTTCTATAAATAATAATGGACCTGCAATTTGTTTTATTTTATTATAGCTAATACTCATTTTAATCTCTCAGTATTTTAATAGTGCTTTAATGCATTAATTTCTTGAAGTAATTTCCTTTTAATTACTTCTATTTTAATAAATTCCTCGTTAGGTATTGATTTTCCTATACCTAAAATTTCGTTTATAATTTCAAGATCTTTAATTTCTTCGATAATTATTCCTTTATCTAATAATCTTTTAGACTCATTATATAATAGAAGTATAATTTTTATATGCCCAATTAATTTGGTAACTTCTGTAAAATTATCTATGTTGTCAAAAGCATTTTGGATAAGAAAACTTTCTCTTATTAATTTCGCTATAAAAAGATCTAACTGTTGATCTTCTGGTAAATTTTCTTCTCCAATTAATTGAACAACATTTTTTAAATTATTTTCTCTAGATAGAATTTCATTTATTTCATTACGGCATTCAAGCCAATCGATATCAATTTGGTTCCAATCAATGTCTCGACTGTCCCACCACTCTGAAATATATTCTGGATAATTAGAATACGAATCCAGCCAATTTAAAGCAGGATAATGTTTAGCATAGGCTAGTCGTGCGTCTAAAGCCCAAAATGCTTGAACAAATCGTTTGGTAGTTGCTGTAACTGGTTCACTAAAGTCTCCCGACGGAGGCGATACTGATCCAATTATTGTTAAAGATCCCATATTACTTGTTTCCGCTTCATTATTTCCTAATGTTTGGACATATCCTGCTCTTTCATAAAAACTTGAAAGTTTTGAGGGTAAATATGCGGGATATCCTTCTTCAGCAGGCATTTCTTCTAATAAACCAGAGATTTCTCTCAATGACTCTGCCCATCTTGATGTACTGTCTGCCATAAGTGCTACATTATATCCCATATCTCTATAATATTCTGCAATTGTTATTCCTGAAAAAATACTGGCTTCTCGCGCAGATACAGGCATATTTGAGGTATTTGCAATAATTACAACTCGTTCTAATAATGGTCGATTCGTTTTAGGATCGATTAATTTTGAAAATTCTTTTAAACTATCAGCAATTTCATTTCCTCTTTCTCCACAACCCACAAACACAATTACATCAGCGTCACACCATTTAGCTAAAGATTGCTGAATCACCGTTTTACCCGTTCCAAATCCTCCAGGAACTGCTACTGTACCGCCCTTAGCCACAGGAAATAATAAATCTATTACTCTAATCCCTGTAATTAATGGATATTTTGGAGTTATTTTTTTATTATAAGGTCTTTTTTTTGTAATTGGCCACTTTTGTATCATATTAAAGTTCTTTTCTTTCCCATTTTTTTGAAGCGTATAAATATGTTCTTCAATCGTGTATTTTCCCTCATCTCTTATAAAACTTAAAACACCTGATTCTCCTGGAGGAACTAAAATATAATGATTAATTAATTCTGTTTCTTGTATAGAACCAATAATATCTCCTTCTAATACTTCTTCATTTTTTTTTTTAATGGAATAAAATGCCATTCATTTTCTCTCGATAATGATGGGATTTGAATTCCCCTTTCCAAAAATCCCATATGTTCAAAACTTTCATAGATCTTTTCTAATGGTCTCTGAATTCCATCAAAAATCTTACCCAAGAGTCCTGGAGCCAATTCCATAGATAAAGATTCTTTTAGATCCATAACATCTTCGTATAACATAATATTATTAGTATTTTCATAGCATTGAACAACAATTTTATCATTATAGATTTGAATAACTTCTCCTAATATATTATGTTCCGAAACTCTAACTAAATCGTGAAGACGGATTTCTCGTTCTAAACCTTTAATTTCGATTAAAGAGCCATTAATAGCAGAGATATATCCAACATTTACAACATTATTCGTATTCGATTTGGTCATATTTTCTCAAATATTCCAAAATATCTTTTTTTTTATTTTCAATTAATTTTTCAAATTCAATTTCTAGTTGCTTATATTCATTATCAGCGATCAAACTAGAAAATTGCATTTCAATAAGAGTTTTTTGTAACTCTATCAAATGATCTAATGTATAATCGTAAGAAACTATAGCATTTTTTCTTAATAATTTAAAACCACCTATAAATTCACTCTTATCTTCTTTTATAGAAACAGTATTTTTAAAAAACTTCTGTAGTTTTTCAAACTTTGTTTTAAAATATTTATAATCTTTAGAATTAAAAAATATCATGATTTCAGGAGGAGAATCAACATTTTTACTAATTTCCTTAATATAATTTAAAATAAAATTAATATAATTAGAGTAATTTGAATTAATTCTCTCTTTAATTGAGTTTAAAAGAGTTATTTTAAATTCTTTTAGTAAACTATTCTTTAAATTTAAAATTTTTTCCTTTGATTTTAAAAGTACTGTTGTTATTTGTGTATTTAAAAATTGATTGTAAGTCTCAACAAAACTATTTCTAATTCTCATAGAACTTTTTTTTATTTGTTTATCAAACTTTTTTCTAAGTTCTGCTTTTTGAAATAGTGTTTGTTTATGTATTTCATTTATTTCTTGTTGAGCTTTCTCTATTAAATATAATCCTAAATTTCCAACACTCTCTTTAAGATATTTCTCTTTTGAAATGTTATAACACCTTTTATTTTAAGATTTTTCCTATTGATTCATAAATTTTTTTCATTAATATGTCATTTTGCTCCGAATCTAATTTAAAAATGTCTGATAAATAAAATACAAAAGGTTTTCTTTTATTTAATTTAAAATCTACTATATCGTCAATAATCTTTTCTGGCAAATCTAAGGCGATAATAATCATATCAATTTTGGGATTGTTTGTCAAATCATTAAACTGTTTTCTAAAAATATCATTATCACTTATAATTGTTCCTTCTATACCTAACAATCCAAACATTAAGACGACTTCTTCATCCCCTATTATGTGTATTTTTTGTTCTGACATTAAAAATCATATCCTAATTTTTTTGTAATCATTTCTGCTAGATTATCTTTATTATCTTGATAATTTAGTTCTATTTTCTTAATTGCTTTACTGAAATTTATCTCAAAATTTTTAATATAATCGTTAACTTCTTTTGAAACATTTTTTATAACTGAATCAACAAACTCATTCTCTTTTTTAAGTAGTAATTTCAGATCATTTTCCTTCTGTTCCTTTATGGATTGAATTTGAGTAGAACTTTCCTTTTTTGCTTTATCGATTAATTCTTCATATATTTTTTCAATATCAGTTATCATTTCGAAAATATCCATTCTACATCGTTTCCTTTATAAATTTATTTTTAATTATTTATTTTTCTCTAAAATGTTAAATTTCTTATGAATAATTCTTACAACATTAGGGATAATTTCATATTTGATTTCATATTCTTTTCTTATTATCAGTTCCAAAATCCTAAAAA
>JBHLLE010000563.1:0-3463 GCA_048885945.1 Candidatus Hermodarchaeota archaeon
ATATAACTTATAAAAAACCTATTATTCATAAAAAAAAGTAGGCGTATAATAGATGATGGGAAACAATCTTAAAAACATAGATAAAGATTACTTAAAAGAAGTTCAAACAGGAACGACTACAGTGGGTATAGTTATTAACGGGGGAGTAGTAATTGGAACCGAATCTCAGGCTACTGCTGGTTATACCGTCGCAACTAAACAAGCTCAAAAATTGTTTGAAGTTAATAAATTCACTGCCGCCACTATTAGTGGAGGTGTCGCAGACTGTCAATATGTCGTTAATCAAATTAGTGCTTTATCAAGGCTTAAAGAAGTAGAAGAAGGATTAGTCCCTGAACCTAAGTATATGGCAAATGTTACAAGGAATATTCTGTTTTCTGGGCGTTCTTTTTTTCTCTCAATGATGATTGTTGGAGGATATTCTATAGAAGAGAATAAGGGAAAATTATATGGTATTGATTTATTAGGTACTCTTTTCGAAGAGGAAAACTTTATATCCTTTGGATCCGGATCTCCGTTTTCTTTAGGTGTTCTAGAAGCAGATTGGAAGCAAAATATGACAGAAACTGAAGGAATAGAATTGATTAAAACCGCTATATCAAGTTCCCGAGAAAGAGACGCTGCTAGTGGATTTAAAATTCAGATCTGCTCTATTACGAAGGATGGATATAAGCAGATCCAATAAATAGGATTATTTTTTATTGATTTAATCTTTATTAATGATTTTAACTTCAATTTGTAAAAAGTCATTTTGTAGATAAATAAATCCATTTAAATTATAGTTATTTGCGTTAATTATTGTCCATATTTGATTTTTAAAGGTTCTACTAATATATTTATTTGGAATTTTACTAAATTCATCTAAAAATTGCATGTAATCTTCGTCAAAACCACTTGGATATGCGGATCCGGGATGTGAATGAAAAATACTAATTAATCTTAAGTCTTTTGAAATCTTGCTCTCTTTAATTTTGTTTTCAATAATTTCGTGTAAATATTCAATATTATCAATTAAAAACGACACAGGAGATTTCTTATCGGATTGGATGCATTCAAATCTTTTACCAAGATAATGATAAAAAAAATCATCTTTAATCTTAGGATTTTTAATCTCCTCAGATGTTCCAAAGAGTAATCCACAAGCCTCGTTAGGATTAGCTCTTTTAACGCATTCCTTCATCTTATTATAAATTTCATGGTCAATAAACAAAACCATATCTTTTTCATACTTCATTAGCAGCAACTCTATTTTTATATTAAAGTTAACGCAGCATTTAAAGCTGCCAACCTAGCAGTTTCAGAATCTTTAGCAAGACCAATAATGATTACGTCATTTTCATCAAGTTTAGAGTTTTCCTTAATAATAATGCGATTAAAATAATCTTGTATTTCGGTATTTATTTTCATTAATTCTTGATCGTATTGGGAAGATGGTCCTAATTTAAATATTAGTTTTTTTCCGTTAAAAACTAAGCAACTTGCACCAGTACCGTTGACTTTAATTGCGGCATCCCTCTGAGCAACCCCATTAGAAATTTTTTCTCCACAGTTTTTAACCTGACAAATAAACACATGAGAATTTTCAGTTTCAATAATAATTTCTTTAAGGATATTTATATCTCCTTTTACAAGAAATGGAATCATCCTCTTTACATTATTCAAAAATTTTAAACCTTCTTCAGTTAATACGTGTCCTTTTCGAATATTACCTTCTAACACAGAAATAAAATTAATTTTTTCATTTAACTTTGTAATTAATGACTTTGCGGTACCCGCTCCTATTTTTAACTCCTCTTTCAACCTATATCGACCTATTCCATTTGAATTTTCACTAAAGATAAATAAAGCTAAAATTATATGCACGTATTCAAATGTTGGTTTAATAGTTTCACTTTCAAACAATTGGTTAAGTTCATTAAATATTCCTTTCATTCAAACCGCAAAAAAAAAAGTCAATTAAAATTGCCTTTATTTAATATGATTTTTTCTCATCAATTTCTCTATTAATATAAATTATATTATCCATTTAAAACTATTAGGAAAAGAAAAATGATTAATATTAAATATCTTTTTTATTTTATTGATCAATATAATATAAAAGACTAAACTACTGGCGAACCCTCTAATGGCAAAAAAGAAGGATATAACAAGTAGCAAGATTCATGGGTTAGTGATTTTTAAAGGAGCACTTATTAAAGACGAAACCGATGAGAGTACCTACTCTTTTGAGGAGGTAGATCAAGAAAATAAGATTCTCCTTAAGCACGAGTTAGCTCCCTTTGGAACTTCTTATAGATATAGCATATTACTAGTTAACGAGAGTAGGGCACCTATTGCAGAAATAAAAGTAGGTATAAAATATCCCAATTTTTTAAGCCTAACAAGAACTAATCCTGCAACTATAGAAATTGATTCTTCTGGGAAAGAAGAAAAAAAATTGAAAAAACTTAATTTTGAGCTTGAAAAAATTAGTGAAACCAGCAAAACACAAATTAACTTTTATTTCGTTCCTTTAACTCTTAAAAATAAGGGAACTTTTAGCACGTATGTAACCTATGTAAACAACAAAGATTTTGTCAGAGTACTCAATTCTGACCAAATCCCCTTGAGTATTGAACCTGTTGTAATACAACCAAAAATAATGGAAAGTTCTAAAATAGGCGAGTTTCTTAAAACAGAAGGAATTAAAAAGGCAATAAAAAGTTTTGGATTAGATGGAAAAGAACCTATAGATTTTAATTTAATATTTACACATATAGAAAAAATGCTAACGCTTAACAAATTTCATCTTGTTGCTAAGGATGAAAATAAAAAAATTGTGTGGTTCTTTGGTATTGATAAGAAAAAACAAGATGATATTTTAGTCGTTGGACAAATAAATTCTAATAAAATTGAGTTTTTAGCAACCTCTCAAAATCACACTCTCTTAATTTCCCTTTTAACCAATTTAACAGAAGATTTTAAAAAGCATTTAATGAGCGCTAAACTGATAGATTCACTCGATCAATTATACAGCTTAGAATGCAAGTACTGTGGTGGAATTTTAGATCGATTTCCAACAAAAGGAGAATCTATTTCTTGTCCAAATTGTAAAAAAGAACAAACAGTATGGTAATTTCTAAAACTTAAAAATCCTAATTAATGATTTTTAATTTATTTTCTCATTCCATGAAATTTAATATCTAATTTTTTATCGAATTGAAGTATAGCGAACTAATAAATGGAAAGCATAAGAACATCATCATCGCAATTTTGATGATCATTTCTTTTTTTATTTTATTACCCAACTTCATTAAAGTTATTTCGTGGCAAATGGCACCATATACAGATGATGAGGTTATAATAACCACCGTTTCCTATGAGAGCGAAATCGACGGTGAAAAAAACATAATTGTAGGAAATCTTTTTCAACCAGCACCTAAGTTTGGAAATCGAGAATATCCAGGGATAATTGCGTGTCATG
>JBHLLE010000564.1:0-3458 GCA_048885945.1 Candidatus Hermodarchaeota archaeon
ATTTCCTTTTTTGGTTTTAAGTTGTATATCTAGAGGAGGGATTTTTAACCCTTTTGACACTTTTCTAAGCCTATCAAGTAGTCTAGGAATATATTTTTTAGGGACAATCCCTAATTCTACATATCCTTTACCAATTAATTCATCTCTTTTATATCCAATTAATGATTCTAAAGTTGGATTTACATCAATAATTAATCCTGTTTCATTCATTAATAAAATAGAAGAAGGCGCATTTTCAAAAAGATACCTATATTTTTGTTCGGAAATTCTTAATTCTTCTTGGGCTACTTTTTGTTTAGTTATATCAAGAGCAATAATTTGAATTAAATTTTCATCCCCTATCTTAAGTAATGTTGATATAAAAGTCCCCCATAAAATTTTACCGTCCTTTCTCATTATTTCGATATCAATAGGGGGAAGTTCTTCACCAGTTACTATATTCTTAAGACGATTAAGAAGTATTGGGATATATTTGGGAAGAACTATATTCAAATTAGCATATTTTTTGCCAATTAGTTCACTTTTGGTATATCCAGTTAATAATTCTAGAGTTGGATTTACATCTAAGATTTTACCAGTATTATCAATAAGGAATATTGAGGAAGGAGATTTTTCAAAAAGGTGACGATATTTTTCTTCAGATTCTCTAATTTTTTTTTCTGCTCTTATTCTTTCAGAGATATCTCGGCTTATTCCAATAATAACCTCTTTATTTCCTAATCGGGTTTTAGTAATCTTTGTTTCCACAGGGATTTGAGTTCCATTTTTAGTCATTATGGGTATGTTACAGAAATCAGTTTTACCAGCTATCATATCTGCCATAATTTGAGCGGCTTCTTTTCTACGCTCAAGTGGATGAAGTTCAATTATGTGCATACTTAAAATTTGTCCTCTTGAATATCCTATGCGGTCTATAACTACTTGATTAGCATTTATGATGTTTCCCTCGTAATCTAAAATAAGCAAAAAATCGTATAGAGAATTAAAAACAGTTATTAAGTTATTTTGACTATTCTTTAATTGATTTTGGATTTGCTTAAGATCGGTAATATCTGTAAGCGAAATAAACACTTTTGACCAAGTTTTTCTATATTCGGGAACTAAGTTTAATCTTAAAATTACTCGTTTTACTTTACCTTTTAAAGTTAAGTGAGGTGTTTCAGCTTGAAACGTTAATTCCCCTTTTGAAAGAGCAATTAACTCTTTCTTAAAGATACTCAGTGCTTCTTGATTAAATATATTGGGTAATCCTACCAAAAGATCGTTTTTATTTTCAGCTTCAAGTAATTCTAAGGTAGCCTTATTAATATTAACAATTTTTACTAACGACGCACATTTTGTTAGCTGCTTCGGATTTTTATTAAAATATTCTTCTAAATCTATAACTCCTTCTGATTTTTTTAAGTAATCAAGGTGGGTTTTTAACTCAGAAAAATCTTCTTCCCACAACGAGTGGGGGGAATCCTCAAATAAACTACGATATCGAGATTCAGATTCTCTTATTGCCTCTTCAATTATTCTGTAATTATTATTAACCTTACTCGGATGGTTACTCATCTTACTTTTTAGTTTCTAATTGCGATTAATAAAATTTATTTATCCCCTTTTTTGGAAGTAATAAATTTATTATAGATAGTATCAACCAAATTACAATATGTTATTACATAAATAACATTAAATGGTTTATCTAAAATATTCATAAAATTATTGTTTATAAAATATTACTCCTTGAAAAAAATGTATTATCTTGACACGAACAAACTTATTTTATAAATTCATATCGAAATAATCTAAAAATAAACAAGACTATCGTGATTGGAGTTAGTTCTAATCGATTAGAAAATAAAAAATTGAAAGTTGAAAATTTAAAATAAAGCTTTTCAAAATTATGATTTGCTTAATAATTTAGTTCGATGAAATGGAGGTTTAAGACCGTCTGGAAGTGGAGATTTATAAGAACCATTATTTTTTATTTTTATATTAAATTCTTTTTGAGCTTTTTCTACTAATTGCGGGCTATTCATAAATTGTAATGCGGACAATGTTAATGTTTTTGCCGCAGCCAACATACCTTTATGACCAATTGACATTCCTGAGGTGCTCACATTCTGCCACGAATGACCTGGAGATCCAATTACTTGGCACGCCATTTGAAATTCTCCAAGTGGGATCACCCAAGACACATCTGCTACATCAGTAGAACCAGACCAAATTGCTCCTTTACCTATTTCTGGAAGAATTATCTTATTTAATGGTTGTTCTAAAACTGCTTTTGCTAAATCCATGAAATCGGGAGGAACAAATCTATAATATCCATCCATAGAATTTTCGGGAATAGATTTTTGAAGTTCTTTAGCAAAGTCCTTATCTTTTTTATTAAATTTAGGTGGGCGAGCATCTAACATATTATTGTGAATAACTTTGCAAACAGTATCATTTATCATATGGTTATAACAACCAGTTAAAAAGTCTATTTTAAGTTCAGTTTCAGTCATTAGCGCCGCTCCTTTTGCTATTTTCACCACACGTTTATAAATTTCCTCAACAAAAGGTCTTTTGGGAGCCCGTACATAATACCAAACTTCAGCAAAATCAGGAACAATGTTGGGAACCTTACCACCGTTAGTTATTACATAATGTAATCTTGCGTCAGGAATTACATGTTCTCTGAGGTAATTTACTCCTATATTCATTAACTCCACTGCATCTAAAGCACTACGCCCATTTTGAGGATCTCCTGCTGCGTGCGCAGTTCGACCGTGAAATTGAAAAACTACAGAATTTAAAGCTAACGCAGACATTAAATTTACCATATTTAGAAAAAACGGATGCCAAGTTAAGGAAATATCTACATCATTTAATAGACCTTTATTAACCATATAACCTTTTGCATTAAATTGTTCTTCAGCAGGGCATCCATAATAGCGAATCGTTCCTTTGGCATCTCCCGCATCAATAGCATTCTTTACAGCTAAAACAGCGCCTAGCGACCCGACACCTAAAAGATTATGACCACATCCGTGACCGGGAGCGTTCTCTTTTAATGACTCTCGGAATGGTTTAGCAGCTTGATTCAATCCGGGTAATGCATCATATTCGCCCAAAATACCAATGACCGGTTTTTTTCCAGAACCATAGCTCGCAGTAAATGCTGTAGGCATATCAGCCACTCCTTTCTCAACAGAAAATCCATTTTCGTCTAATATCTTTACTAATAATTCTGACGATTTGTATTCTTCTAAGGCAAGTTCTGCAAAATCCCAGATTTGATCGCTGGCATCAATCAAAAGTTCTGAATTGGCATCTATCCAATTAACATACTTCTTTTCCATAAAATCCCCTAATATTTTATAAGTTTATCGTAAGACAGATTAAGAAATAAATATATTATTAATAATATATGTATGAAAAATTATAATGAGTTTTAAATCCAATTATTATAATAAAAAAAGCGAAAT
>JBHLLE010000565.1:0-3458 GCA_048885945.1 Candidatus Hermodarchaeota archaeon
CAGCCTGATCTTTCTGATCTTTATCTAGTCCGCCATAAAATGTAAGAACGATTATATCTTTATTTTGGTTTTCAAGTACTTTCTTTAAAAAAAATAAAGTATCAACAAATTGCGTAAAAATTAAAATCTTTTCTTCAGAATTATTAGTTCTAATCTGTTTTATCAATTCGATTAATTTATCTGCTTTTGAATCGTATGATAATGCTTTTAATTTTTTTTGAAAGTCTAATAAAATTTTTTCTTGATTGATAAGGTCAATAGCTTTTTTTTGTTCTGCATTGATATCGTCATCAAGGAATTCTTCTTCGAATTCTAAATCAAAAGACTCATTATCCTCTTCGTAATCCAAGGTTGTATTATCTGAAATGGATTTTAGTTTTTCCATTTGCTCTAATCTTCTTTCTATACTCGAAAGAATCGCAATTCGACTGCTCGTAAGTAATTTTTGGAGCGTCGTTATGACAAATCCTATTCCAAAACTTCCTTTGCTTATCGCAGAATTGTAAATATTAGCTAAATAAAGACGAATTTCGTTGTAGACCTCTAATTCCTCTTTTTTTGGTTTAACAATAATTGTTTTTACAACTCTTTTATTCAAAAATTCCTTAGGAAATACATTTTTTTTCCTATTTCGAATTAAATATTTTGATAATGTGTGATCTTTTTCAATTTGTTGTAAGAGATTTAATTTAAATTCGGTTTTTTGGAGATTTAAAAGGATTGTATAAGTATTTTCTTTTACATCTACATATCCAAGATTTTTTAGTAATTTTATTGTGTTTTTGAGCTCGAATGTATTTAATTTGTCAATTTGGTTAATATTTACAATTAACAGATTAATAAAAGGCATATTTTTTCTGAAATGTTCAAAATCAGAAAAATTCTGAAAGACTTCTGGATGAATTAATTCGATAAGAGAAAAAAGTTCAAACGAATGAAGTTGTAGAGGAGTTGCTGTTAGTAATAATAGACTTTCACAATTTTGACTTAAATTTTTTGCTAGTGAAAAATTACGAGTTTCTTTGTAATTTCCTGTAGAAGCGTTGATTAAATAACGTCTAAGATGATGAGCTTCGTCAAATATCACAATATCCCACGATATGTGAGATAAAAGCTTGGCATATTTTGGATTTCGGGCAAATTGTAAAGAAGATAGGATTAAGTTATCATTATAGAATGGATTTTCTAATCCCTTAAAGTTATGTCTACTGATTTCCTTTATTTTTTTTCCATCATAAATTTTAAAGTCCAAATTGAATTTATTTTCTAATTCAAAGTGCCACTGTTTTAGTAAAGTAGCAGGAACGATAATTAATATTCTTTCCACGATATTGCGGGCTAACATTTCTTTAATGTAAATTCCAGCCTCAATGGTTTTTCCTAAACCTACCTCATCAGCTAAAATAAGTCGAGGAAAAAAATCTTCTGACAAGCGATGAGCAATATTTATTTGATGAGGCATAAAGGATAATCTAGAATTTGTAATGCATTTGATTTGATAAGATGTATAATAAGAATAAAATAGATTAGCCCAATATTTTAGTAAAAATTTCTGAGGGGGGTCAATTTCGTGCCTTAATATTCGTTTTTTAATTGGAATTTCGTATGTAGAAAAAATTTCTCTTTCATCAATTTGGTCTAATTTTCCATTTGAAAATAGAACTTCATAGGATATTTGCCCATTTTTTATTAAAAATTCTTGCGAATTTATAGTACCGGTTCCTTTTTTTGTCACAACCCTTTCATTTAACTCAAATACTCTATGCGTAAGGTCAATAGGATGGATGATTTTTATAATATTATTTTCAAACTGTACTTTAAATTTTGTAATAATGAAAGAGTCTTCGTCATCTAAAGATTTTGAACTAGGTATGTCAATTTTTTTTATGATCCGACCAAGACCTAATTTTGGATTTAATCTGTATCTTATTAAATTACCTACAATGAAATTTTTTCCTCGACAATAAATATTAAAGCATTTCGATAGTTTTGATTCCAACGGGTTTCCGCAGAATGGACATTTAAAGCTATTAGATGAAATTTTTATGACCTTAAGCTACATTTTATTTATTAAGAAATATAACTGGAATTATAATTATGATTTTTCAGAATTATAAAGAAAAAAAAAAAGAAAAAATTTACTTTTATATTTTTAAAGCTTTTAATTTTGCGACATTTTCCTCTAATTGTTCTGGCGTAATCCTGTAAAACTTCCAGAAAAGTAAAATTCCAATTGATATAATAATTAAAGGAAAAATAGAAACTTGAATTCTAAGACCTAAAAGTTCATTTGGATCAGTAGAACCAGAATGATAACCAAATATTACCTGTACTAGAAGAAATACGATAGCACGATTAGCAATACTTATTCTAGAAAAGAACATCCATATACCATTATATAATCCTTCTCTTCGTTTACCAGTTTTTATTGTAGCATTATCAACTACAGACGAAAATAGTGGCATGGTCATAGAAATAATCGCTGCATCAACAAAACCAGCAATTAAAAAAATGATGATTATAAATATTAGACTCTCGGGACCAGCAGGTATGAAGAGGATGGGAATTCCCACCATAAAAGCCAAACAACAAGCTCCTGTTAATGTTGTACGCTTAATACCCAATCTTGTGGAAAGTTTATACCAGATTGGTGCTCCTATGATAACCGCAACTATGTAAAATAAAACAATTAATTCACCAATTTTTGAAAGTTGTAAAATATCCTGCACAAAGAATGGTAAAGACGCCATAATAAGACCCATTGTAGTTGTGTAAGCGACGAAAAAAGCCACATATCCCATAAAATGCTTATCCTTTAAAGCATCCTTTAAACCTTTAAAAAATGGTTCAACATCTACATCATCAGCACGAGTACGTCGTTCTCTCATTTCTGGAGTCTCCCGAACGCCAGGAAACATCAACAACATGAAAGTAAAACTAACTAAAGCAATTATAATCGCTTGAACTCTCCATCCAATATCTGGCCCGAGGAATTCTATCGTTAGTACGGGTATTATTACTCCAAGCATAATTCCTATTGTCTCTAAAACTGTAGTGATAGTTCCACCTATCTTTCTATCTTTAGGATGCCTGAATTTATCGGGAAATAAGCCTACTCGATTTATATCGTATAGAGAAAACACCGTGTCAGTTATACACAAAAATATTAGGAACCATAAGAAAATACCAAATTGACCAACTTCTTCAACTGAGGGTGGCATATAAACGAAAATTACAATGAAACACCACGGAATTGAACCTAAAACAATAAAAGGAAACCTTTTACCAAATCGTTTTGTAAATTTCTTTGACCTGTCACAGAGATACCCCAAAAGGGGGTCGTTAAACATGTTAAAAACCATATAGATAATCATTGCTATAACATATAGAACAATATCTAATCCAACTTCACTTAGATAAAAATAAGTTAATTGCTGTGAGTACATCTGTGACATCAT
>JBHLLE010000566.1:0-3450 GCA_048885945.1 Candidatus Hermodarchaeota archaeon
TAAGAATTCCTAAACAAATCGTTTAATCTCTTAGTATTTTATTTCAGTTTATTAAAGTATTTTAGTATCTTTTTATTAAATCATATAACTTAATAGAAATTATTATAATTAATTGAAAATATAAAGTAATAAACCAATTTATTCTACAAAAATGTAAATCATTAACTACTTAATTTTATTTGGTAATTATGGAATTAATGAAATTAAATAAACCGAAAAGCTGGGCAGAAAAATACTTAGATTTAGCAGGAGTTATTATTGTTGCTCTTGATACTGATGGAACAATTACCCTAATGAATAAAAAAGGGTACGAAGTGCTTGGATACGAAAAGGATGAGTTAATTGGAAAAAATTGGATTGAAACCTGCGTACCTTCTTATTTAAGAATAGAAGTTTTTGAAGTATTTAAGGAGTTAATGAGTGGAGAAATTGATCCTGTTGAATATTATGAGAATCCGATACTTACAAAGTCGAATAAAATAAAGATTATAACTTGGCATAATACTTTACTATATGATGATGACAAAAGGATTATTGGTACTTTAAGCTCAGGAGAAGATAGCACCAGATTAGATAAAATGAAATCTGATTTGCTAGAGAGAATTGCACACGAATTAAAAACACCATTAGTGTCCATTAAAGGATCTACTGAAATAATTTCTAGGTTTTATAAAGATAGGCTAACTCCCAAAATCATGTCGTTATTAGACGTCATAAGTCGTAATACGTCTCGTCTTGAAAATTTAATAAACACGATTCTCAGTGCTTCTAAACTAGAAGAAGGTGTGATGGTTATTGAAAAATCTAAAAATAATCTTTCTTCTTTGATAACTAAATCTGCAATTGAGTTGCAGGAATTAGCTGATTTGAGAGGGCATGCTATTAAACTAAATATTCACGATAATTTATTCGCTCAACTTGATGAAGATAAAATCAATACGGTATTGAACGATTTAATATTTAATGCTATAAAATACACCCCTCCAAATGGAAATATTTTGATTAGCTCAGAAATCTTGGAGGAATATCTTTTAATTTCTATTAAAGATAATGGAATTGGTTTTACTGAAGAAGAGAAATCACGAATTTTCAAACGTTTTGGTAAAATTGAGAGATATGGAAAAGGATGGGATGTTGGAATTGAAGGCTCTGGTCTTGGATTATATATTTCAAAAAAAATAATAGAATTGCATGGCGGGAAGATTTGGATGGTATCAGAAGGAAGAAATAAAGGTTCAGCTTTTTACTTTACATTGCCTATTTAAATCTAACATATTTTCACATTAATAATTGAATTACATGAAAGGTCTAATTAAATAAATCGATATTTAATCTATTTTTTAGAACACAACATTTTCGAAATTTAATTATTGGATTCCATATTGTTTAAATATGTTATGGACATAATTATCTATTAGTTATCCTTACATGATAGTCAATAATTTTTAAGAATACATAATTGAATTGTATATGGCGAGTACGACTAAATTTATTGATAAATCACCAAAAAATAAAGATATAAAATCTGTGTTTATTTTAATCGCTAGTTCACTTTTTTTTATTTCAACTTCTTATTATTTTCTTAATCCAGGCTCTTTATATATTGTTCCTTCTAACTTTTCAAAACTGGATCTTTATTATAGCGATAATATTAATAGTAGAAAGTTTTGTGATTGTGTAACAGTATACGAAAATTCTATTATTCAATCAGAAATCAGGTATCGTGGTAGTTCAATTCTAAATTACGAGAAAAAAGATTATCGAATACAACTTTCTCGAAAAGAAAGTCTTTTTGGGATGCGGAATGACGATGATTGGCAACTTTTTGGTTGTTATTTAGATTTTACCCGCATGCGAGTTAAACTTTCAATGGATTTGTGGCGTTCTTTAAAAGAAACTGATTCAACGGCGATTCTACCAAAGACAGAATATATTGCTCTTTATAAGAACGACAAATTTCAAGGTCTTTATTTATTAGGTGAAAGAACAGATAGAAAATTATTCGATCTTGAAAAAACGATAAAAGGAATCAATTCTAGCTTAATTTTTCAAGCTAAAACAGAAACAAATTTTAAAAAATATATTAAAGATTGTTGGGAACAGGATTGGCCAAATAAAAAAGATGGCAATATTATCGACCAAATTTTACCCAAATTGATTAATTATGTGGTTCTAACTGATGATAATGAGTTTTTTGACCCAGAAAATGGTATTTTTTCTAAATTTGATAAATTAAATTTAATTGATTATTATATATATAATTTTTTTATAGATCATAAAGATTGTTGGGAAAAAAACTACTTTTTAGTAAGACATGAAAATCCAAGTAAGTTCTATTTTGTACCATGGGATTTTGAAGGTAGTTTAGGTCAATGGGGATGGATAAAATATGACTCAGATGATAACCCAGATTCAGAGATTCGAAATTCTCATTTTTTATGGAACCGATTATTAAATAATACAGAATTTATGAAAGACTGTAAAAACCGCTGGTATGAACTAAGAGAAAAATTATGGACGGAAGAATCAATTTTAAACATGTTTTTTGACGAATATAGTATAATTAAAGAATTAATCAAGATTGATACAGATATGTGGAAACCAATAACTGTAGACGAGAAACCAAAACAAAGGTGGCCTTACATGTATAAATATAGTACCAAAGAATTTGACTTAGAAGAGTATATTTCTTATCTAATTAAATGGATTCCTGAAAGATTAACCTATTGTGATTCACACTTTTCAAAGTTTTAGTGATTAATGTCATTTATTTCTTTCAAAATAGTTTATAGAAATTTAAAAGGAATAATCAAAAATTATTCTATTTAAAAATAGTTAAATTGTCAAGATTGAAAATTTGCTTAGTATTCTTATTATAACCAATAACATTAACAGTTAATTCCTCTCGAGTCATCTTACATATCATGTATCCTCGTATAAAATCATAAGTTATAGTCCTATTTGTAAATTGGAATTCACTTAGAGGTTTCATTGTTCCAGAAATTGGAGGACAAGAAAGATAGTTTAAATTCTCTACAAAAATTCTTTCATAAAAATGATTGTGTGCTGTAAAAATTAAATCCATTTTAAATTTATTAAATTTTAAATGCCAATCTAAATTTAAATCGTTCTCTTGTAAATTTGAGTTGAAAATAGGTTTATGAAAAAAACTAATTTTCCAGAGTGAGGAATTGTAATTTTCTATTTCTTTATCTAATCGTTCGGCGTCTATTGGATGATTATAACTTAGTCCTAACAAATATCCGAAATCTCCAATTTTTAACGAATAAGAAATATCATCTTTAGAAAGCATAGGTAAATTTTGATGATATAATTTTTCTTTATCGGTGATATCGTGATTTCCATCAATATATAAACCGACTTTTTTAGAATTGGATTCTACAAGCCGGACTTTTAAACGAGGATAAATAATTTTTAAAGGAATAGCCG
>JBHLLE010000567.1:0-3438 GCA_048885945.1 Candidatus Hermodarchaeota archaeon
ACGCTGATAAATATCCACTTACTAAAATTAAGTCGTCTTGTTCAGAAAAAATGCTCTTTTGAGAATTACAAAGATTTTTTGAAAGTAAAGGAACACCATCCTTAATAATTAATAAATCTCTAATCATAATTTCAATATTTGTAAAAATTTAACTTTATAAATCCAAAGAAAAGCCTTTTTCTGTAGAATCATTATTGATTATGAAAAAATGAAAAAAAAAAGCTATAATATGTAAATATCACTATTTATCAAAGATGATAAGAATAAAAGCACCGGGAAGAATATGCTTGTTTGGAGAACATCAAGATTATTTAAATTTTCCCGTAATCGCGATGGCTATATCAAAATATATTTATTTAGAAGCTGAAAGGATCTCTGACGCGAAATTTCAAATAGAACTTCCCAATATAGACGATACAATAGAAATTCCCTTAAATAACAAAGAATTAGAATACGAATCAAAAAGAGATTATATTCGCAGTGGATATAACATTGTTTTAAGAAAAGGTATAGAATTTAAGAAGGGTTATAAGATTAAATTAACGGGAGACATACCAATGGGAGCTGGTGTTTCAAGTTCTTCGGCGTTAGTCGTGGCTTGGTTGTCGTTTTTAAACCAGATCTCTGATTTAACTTTAAATAACTATCAATTAGCAACAGAAGGTTATAACGCAGAAGTTAAAGAATTTGGGGAAGCTGGAGGCAAAATGGATTTTTTTACTTCAGTTTATGGAAAATTGATAATTCTTGATCTGCAAAATAAAGAAGACATATTAAGGATTGATACTAAATTGGATGGATTTGTTTTAGGGAATTCATTAGAAAAAAAAAATACTGTTGTTGACCTCATGAGAGTGAAATCTACAGCTCTCAATGCGTTTAAAGTTTTAAAAAAACTATATCCTAACTTCAATCAATATAAAACGTCGTTAAACGAGCTATTTCCTTATTTACCGAATCTTAAGAAAGAATTCCAAAAAATAATCGAGGGAAATATTAGAAATAGAGATATAACATTACAAGCAAAAGAATTAATCTTACAGAATCTCAGTTTATTAAAAAATCCAAACAAAAATGTTGAAGAATTAAACCTATTTTATTGTAAATTAGGGGGTCTTTTAAATAATCATCAAACTCAATTAGATAAAAATATAGGTATCTCAACCAAAAAAATCAATACGATTATAAAAAGTTGTCACGAAGCGGGATCATTTGGCGCAAAGATAAATGGTTCTGGTTTTGGTGGAACCATGTTTGCGCTTTTACCGGGAAGAGAAGAAAAAATTAAAAAAGCAATCGAAAGCGTAGGTGGAGAAGCTTCTACAATCAAGACAAGTAATGGAGTTGAAGTGTATTGAAAGCTATACTACTCTGTGCTGGGAAAGGGAAAAGAATGAAACCATATACGAATAAATTGCAGAAAGTAATGATTCCTATTCGTGGTAAACCACTTTTAGAATACATTGTAGAAGGAATTAAATTTGCAGGATTTAAAGAAGTAGTTATCGTTGTTGGATATCTTAAAGAACAAATCGTTGACTATTTTCAAGACGGTTCTAAATGGGACCTTAATATCGAATATGTGGAACAAAAAACTATAAATGGAACCGGAGGGGCCGTATTAGCATGTAAAGATTTTATTAAAACCCCACATTTTTTCTTAACTTATGGTGATATCTTAGTTCCATATAAAATTTATAAGCAAATTTATGAAATTCACAAAAAGGAGCGCGAAGATTTCGTCTTAGTTTCTAATTATCTTGAGAATATTCAAAAGGGCTGTTCTCTTTTAATTGAAGAACATTATTTAGTTACTATGACTGAAAAGCCTCCAGATGATATTATAACACCAAAATGGAATAATTGTGGTATTTACATCTTTTCTAAGGAGATATTTGAAGTTTTATATAGAATTAGTCCTTCTCAAAGAGGAGAAATAGAACTTCCTGATGCAATATGCTTAGGAATAAAGGAGAGGAATTGGAAAGTAAGAGTAATTAAAATGGAAAAACATCAGTTTAGGGGAGATTTTGGAGATATACAGGAATACGAAAAGTTTAAAAAAAACACCAAATGGTTAAAAGAAATTTATGAATAAGTAAATAACATAACAATCTAAGGTTCTTATTCGTCTTTAACAAGAGTACCACCAGCTCTTTTCAATGCTCTTTTTCTAAAATCAGATTGAAAGCCTGGTTTATAGTTCATGTATTTAGGAATAGGATACCTCAAACCCGCACTATGAGTTGCCTCCAAACCCTGAATAATAACCTCTAACTTACTCTTCGGGACAGAATACATAACTTCGTGGTCTTCCGCTCCACCCCAAACTCTATCTCCATTACCTAGCAAAACTAATTGGGGCTTTTCAGTTTGGAAAGTTTTTATGATCCCAATATGGCAAGATCCAATCCTTCCCGCATCTGTGAATTCGAGCATTCCTCCTTCCATATAAAGATACGATTGAGTTATTCGCATTGCTTGAGCTGGCATGCAATAGATTTGTACAACATCGGGAATTACTTTCGTTCGCGTTAGAGGTGAAATTACTAATCCTTTATACTTGTTATTAAACATAAATAAATGGCTTTCTAATTTTTTTGAAGTTTCTAAATCTTTAGAATAAAGTCCGATATTAAATTGATGACCCCAGTCGGCCATTTCTTCAGAAATCTCGTCCCAACCATACACCCATCTTGCTAATTTACAAACGCAATCTTCTTCCATAATCGCAATTGTCCAACCATACCTTCGAACCATTGAAAAATTTTGACAGATAAAATTTTGAATTTTCAAATCTTTATTTGGGCGTCTAGATTCAGGTGGAATTTCAGATTCTTCCTTAATTAGTTTAATAGCTATTGGAAAGGTAGAAGGTCGTAAATATTCTTCAAATTTTTTCCCAAATTCCCGATAGATGTTAAGATCCTTTATCATTTTAAAATCAACTCCTAAAAAATCCTAATTTTTTAAACAAAAAAGAAAATTAAATTAAATATCTTTTGAAATCCTTTAAAATATTAAAGTTAGTATTATCACATATTAATTCAAGCTGAAATTTATTTGATTTTAATCATAAAAATTAAAGTTATTCTTCAAAAAGTTCTTCAAAATCCATACCTAAAACCTTAGAAATTTTCTCTAATTCGTTTAAGGTGTACAATTCAGTAAGTTGGTTATCACTTATTTTTATTAATTGAAGGATTCTTTCCATACTTATCCCAGAAAATTCTGCAATAGTTTTTAATTCGTCAATAGTTTTAAGTCCAAGAATATCTCTTATAACTGGCTCAAAATAAAATAAATCTTCAATTGATTTATTTAAAATGCTTGAAATCTTAAGAGAGAGAGCTAATGATGGATTGTAACCCTCTTTTGCAGTTTCTAAATAGTAAATTGTCTGCCTTGAAACTCCCGCAAGTTCTGCTAATCTTTGTT
>JBHLLE010000568.1:0-3437 GCA_048885945.1 Candidatus Hermodarchaeota archaeon
TAAAACTTTTAATAAATAATCAAAGATTTATCCTTTCATGGTTTTATCTAAACGCGAGAGAGTAATTCGTACATTTGAACATGAAGAACCAGACATGGTTCCGATACATAACATGGGTTTTGAGCATACTTCCAAAGTGTTTCAAGAGTTTCTTCAATCTAAAGAGAGAGAGAATTTTATTACTAAAGTTGAGAATAAATTTTCAAATATAAAATATCTAATTACAGAACAGCGATTCTGGAATCTTGATATTATTGAGATGGATCCATTTGGATTATCAAAATTGAAAATTAAAGTAACTAAAGCTCCCGCTGAATATCCTGATGGTTGTCGTATTAACACATTAACAGGAGTAATCCGAAAAAATGTAAAGCAAGTCGATACGGGATTAGATTATAGTTGGTATGTTGATGGTCATTTTAAAAAACCAGAAATCTTACATTCTTTCTGGGATAAATATGGAAAACCAATTGAGAGAATCAACAATAGAATTAATTATTCCCCTCAACTATGGGAAGGTTTTGTAGATGCTGTATCGCCTTATTTTTACCCAATGGTTTTAACCCCGATTAATATGGTTGAAGAATTAATGGGAGGATTAACTGTTGGAAGGGTTGCTTATTTTATGCGTAAAAATCCGCAATTTATTCACGAAGTAATGAATGAATACACAAAGGCAAATTTAGAAATAATAAAGCGTTTAAATGAGGCGGGAGTTGATATTTTCTTTTATGGCGATGATTTGGCTTATAAAGGAAGTTCATTTATCTCTATAGAAAATTATCGCAAATTTTTTCTTCCATATCATAGAAAAATTTATCAGGAATGTAAAAAGAATGGTATGTTTGTGATACATCATTCGGATGGATACATTGACGATCTTGTGCCCGATATGGTCGATGCGGGATTAGATTGTATTCAGAGCTTAGAAGCTCCAGCGGGAGTTAACTTAGAAAAATTGAAAAATGATTTTGGAGATCGATTAAGTTTTATGGGGGGTATGGATCACACTATCCTTGGTTTTGGCTCTCCTAAAGACATCGAACAAGAGGTAATAAGGTGTATAAGGGCAGCAGCTCAAGGTGGGGGTTATTTTGCTGGACCAAGTCATACAATTTTAAATGCTCCTTGGCAAAATATTTTAGCTTTCCGAGCAGCAATAGAAAAATATCGTAAATATCCTCTAATTGTCTAAATTAAATTTGAATAATACTTTAATAAAAAAAAATAAAATTTGAAATAGAACGAGTTTTAGAAACCGAGTTCTTTCAGCTTTTCTCTATTTTCTCTGAATTTTTCAGGAGTAATATCGTAAAATTTCCAGAAAACTAATATTCCTATTAACAAAACGCACATTGGGATCACACCTATTAAAAATCGAATGCCCCATAAAACCAAATCGATATTATCAACCGCTCCCGCTAATTCGCTGTAAGTGGCGTATCCTGCTTTAAAACCCACAATCCCAAATACAATTGCTATTAACAATTCGTCTACAAAATTAGTAAAACGCCCTACAAAAGCCCAAGTTCCAAGAAGTACACCCTTTTGATTTTTTCCTGTACGAGCAACATATTCATCTTGAACATTTGCCATTATAACGGGTACTCCAAGGGACCAGATTCCTCCAAGAGCTAGCCCTAAAACGAAAAACATTATAGCTAAATCAATTACACCCACAAAGAAGGTTAATGGTAAGGTGGTAGCCATCAAAGCAAAACCTCCGTATAAATATACTTTTCTGCTGTCATTAGCTTTCTTTAAGAAATGTTGCCATATGGGTACTGATAATAAGGCACCAATGAGCAATACAGCAAAGAATATTGTTATCATAATTGGATCAGTTCTTAAAATAAACACTGCAACATATACAGCCATGGCAGTTTGTAAAGTAGTTGCTACACCAAACGCGGAGTAAGATATAAAAATTGCTATAAAACTCTTCTGCTTTATTACTTCCTTCATCCCTTCAAAAAATCCCATCCGCTCGTATTCTCTGGAATAATATCTATCAATTATAACCTTATCTTCACGAGCTCCTGGAAGAAATAATAAACCGCTTATAATAGCGATAAAAGCAACTAAGGTTGCCATAATCGCGAATCCTTCGCGCCCTTCTCCTGCGAAACCGAGAAATAGTGGAGGTATTGTCATTCCTATAACTTGAGCAATCATATCTACTGGAGCAAAATAGGAAGAATATCTTTGACGCTCCTTCTCAGTACGAAATTTATCCGCACGGAGAGTTCCGGCGTTAACGTCTAAAATTGTAATAAAAGTGTCAAAAACTATCATTGATATGATTAACCACCAAAATGTGGGCCAAGGATTATCTTTAGTAACTACGGGAGGAGCGGAGAAAATTAGGTATAAGCATAAGCACCAAGGAATTAAGCTCACAACAATCCAAGGAAACCGCCTTCCCCATTTTCGCGTCCATTTGAAATTACGGTCAAGTAAATATCCAAAGACAGGTTCATTTATCGCATCCCATATCGTGTAAATAATTGTTGCTACCAATATTAACCAAGGTTCAAGACCGAGAACAGCATGATAATAAAAGAATAAAAATATGCCAAGAGTGCCGTAAATAATTGTCCAAGTAATTTGGTACATACTAAAAGATAAATAAACACTTTTTGGATATCTATCATCTTCAGAACTTTTATTTTGTTCCAAATCTTTAAGATTTACATCGTTCATAAAAATAACCTTAAAAAAATTTTATATTCTCTTAAACCAAGTTTATTAACACTTGAAAATATTTTTTCTTGAATTAAATTATGTTTAATATAAATGTATTGTATCTCGATTTATTTATAGGTTTTATAGGAAATGAAGATCTATTCTTTATGTATTAATAAAAACTATGTGAGTTAAATATGAATAATAATGATTCTGTGTTAAATAATGAATATTGGGAGCTTAAAATTCGAACCGACGATAATAAGAATTATATATATGAATTGTTCAGCAAAAAAAATAATAAATTATATGCTGATCAGGAATATCATTATCGAGTCATTACTTCCAAAAAGAAGGGGTTAAGATATCTTTATTTGAATCATTTAAACGCTGAATATAAAGCAAAAACTCTGGGAGAACGACAAATTCAATTAATCGACAACGAAAAATTGGTAATTGAAGGAATTTTTCGCGAAACGGACCTTAAAATAACCCATGAATTTGAGCTGAAAGATAGTAGTAAATGGCTAAAGGAATATATAAGTTTAAAAAACCAAGGTAAGAAAAAAGTCAAAATAGGATTGATTAATTTTGGATTTAAAAAAGCCTTTTTTAGACAATATAAAGGATGGGTAGATCATTTAGACAAATATTCTTTAACTGCGATTCCAACTCGAAGATTTATTCATTACGGGAAAGATCGAAAAAAAAAAAATTTCAGTGCTTCAGACCTTCTATTTAATGCTTGGGCA
>JBHLLE010000569.1:0-3433 GCA_048885945.1 Candidatus Hermodarchaeota archaeon
CTATTTCTAAACATTTATCTTTATTTTTAAGGTAAAATCTTATTTTTTTTCAAATTCTTCAATTGTAGAGTACTCAACGTAATTGTATCCATCTTTAAAGCTATTTGGAAATAATATATTATATTTTTGAGAGAAGCAACAACTTTTATTGGCAAAAATCTCCCAAATCCTTCCGGTACAATCTCCAGCTCCCCAAGCATCAATACAGATATAAGATTTTGAGATTAATTTTTTGTATTCTTCATAGGGGAGTCTATTTTTGATGATAATTTCAAATCCTTCACTCTTTAATTTACGACATACATTTTCAACTTCATATCTCAAACCAGTAAATTTTTGACCAAATGAACAGAAAACATCAACCTTTTTCTCAAAATCGTATTTACCAAAATTTTTATCTTCAGCAGCATATAATAATGGGATTATCCCTTGTTGTTTATCTTCTGGATAACATTCTCTTTTGAAATACCACCTACAATAATTAAACATTCTTGTATTTATCCATTTAGTACCTTTTCTTCTATTAGGGTTTGTTAGACTCTCAATTATCTGATGTTTTTCTGGAAATCCTGAATAAGTCCATTCACTACCATCTATAAAAGCAGTTATATTAGGTTTATTTATTTTATCTAAGAGAAAGTATTTTGGTGGGATATTACCTTTAACTTTTCCTCTCATTACCAATATATAATCGGCATCTTTTGAGTGTTTAATTATTTCTTTTTTTGAATAAACCTTTTGAGAATTATTACTAGCTTCAGAAGCAATCACTTCAATGTTATTCTTGTATAGCCCTTCAACTATAGAAGATATTAAATAATCAAATAACTTTGGCATTATTGCTATTACTTTCATTTTAAAAATCTAAGTGGTTTACTCTAGGAATATAATTGATACTTTGATTTAATTCTTTCAAAAAAAAGATACATATAAAATCTCAGAATAGTATTCGATTAGCCAAACACCTTATACTAAGAAAGATTAAAGAATAAATAAGCGTTATTATTTATTAAATATTAAATATTCTAACTCTAGAAATTTTAATCTTTATATAATATGAATGGGAGTAAAAAGAATATCTTTTTAGTTATTCTTGATAGTGTCCGAAGAGATAATTTTTTTGATCTAATCAAAAATAAATTTATACCCGAATTAAGGAAGGACTTTGTTGATTTTAAAAACTGCAATTCAATTTATACAAATACTTTCTTATCTCATTATGCTTTATTTTTTGGTGATTATCTTAATATTGCAAAGAATCAATGCTTTCCTACTCAACTAAAAGATTTAGGGTATCATAATCGTTCATATTGTAATTACGCTGTTTTACTCGGATATCCGCATAAAATAAATTCACACAATAAATTAGAAGGTATAAATCGACCATCTATTATAAAAATCATAGAAGATCTAGGAATTGAAACTAAATTTGATTTAGAAAACAAAGATTTTGGAAAAAGAGTTGAAGATTTTTATGGAGCTGCTGACGATTTTGAAAATAAGATACCTAGAAAGTGGAAGGAATATATTCAACAGATTAACAACGAAAAAACATTTATGTATTTACATTTTTGGACTACTCATCATAATTATGGCATTAATGAATTTTTAGAGAATAAGATCACAGGAAAAAACTATGCAGATATCGGAAAATCTTTAGTAAATAGAATTATTGATAGAAATTTAACAGAAAAATTTGTTAAAAAAGTCTATTATATGAGAATTTCTGAAGTAATTAATACACTCATAAGGGATTTTGTTGAAACTCTGAAAAGGAAAGGGATTTACGATGATTGTTTAATAATCATCACTGCTGATCATGGTGAAGGTCTTGGAGATATAGGATATAACTGTACGAAACATTTACTACCTTTATATTATTTTGGCAAGAGAATTTATGGAAAAATTAAAAGAGATTTTCTTACACGCGCTCCAGAAGTAAGAAGAATTTTCTCTTGTAGGTGGGATAGGAATGTTTTTTTTCATAATGGGGGATATGATTTCCAGAAACAGATTCCATTATTTATAAAATTTCCAAAACAATTATTCGGAGGTATAAATTATTATAAAGAAGTATCTTTGTTTGATATTATTCACACTGTTAATGAATTTACAGGAGATTCTCTTAAAATGAACAATAATCTAGGATGTTCTCTTTTTTATTTAATTAAAGAAGGAGAAAATGCGAGAGAAAAGTATAAATTAAAAAGAACAATTGATCAATCATTTCAAAAGTTATAAATAGGAAAATAAAATTATAAAAATAACATCTTGATTAAGGTAAGTATCCCATTTTACCTAATTTTTCTATTATAATTTTTTTGGATTCTTCAATAGTCTGCTTATCTGTTTCCACAATTATATCAAAATTGTCTGGTTCTTCAAAGGGATGATTAATTCCAGTAAAATCTTTAATTTCTCCAGCACGAGCTTTTGCATACATACCTTTTATATCCCGCTTCTCACATTCCTCAAGCGTACATTTAACATAGACTAGAACATAATCTCCAATTTCCTCTCTGGAATATGCTCTAATTTTATTATATGGGGATACAAATGAAGCCAGAACTGCTACTCCATTTCTAGTTAATAATTTCGCAACAAAAGTAACTCTTTCAATATTCATATTTCTATCCTCTTCTGTAAATCCTAAATCCCGAGTTAAACTTTTTCGCACAAGATCGCCATCGAGACGCTCTACTTTCATTCCTATCTTTCTTAATTCTTCTGCAACTGCATTAGCTAGTACAGTCTTTCCAGAGCAAGGTAATCCCGTAAACCATACGGTAAATCCTTTATGTTCCATAATGATTCATTTTTTGGTTCGTATTCAATTTATAATTAAATATCATTAATTATAATTAAATATAATTAAATTAAAAAATTAATCGTTTTATTTAGTTGAAAATAGTTTTTTATTATTTCTCTGATTTAAATAATGCTGTAGTAATACTAAAAAGCTTTATTTAAATATTTTTTATGATTTAAAATAATAACCGAATAATTATAATTAAGTGTTTGATATTTCACTCAGAAATTTACTTACAAAATTATTAACACCAGTAATATCCCTTATTGAGAAATTGGTATCAAATAAGGTCATTAATGAAAATTTCATAAGGAAGTATCCAAATTTCAATAAAATTTTAAGTCATAATATACGGTTAAAATTGCGTAAAGTCCATATTTTATATGATTTACATAAAAAATTACGAGAAAAAAAAATTGAACATACTGAAATTTTTATGAATATCAAGGATAAAAAAGAATTTTCTAAAAAAAACGCAACAAAAGTAATGGACGAAGATTGGGATTATTTAATTATTTTAGATGCATGCCGGTATGATGCCTTCTGTGAATATATTGGTTTTGAAGTTGACTATATAATATCTTATGGAAGTAGCACAACTGAATGGTGTATCCATAATTTTAA
>JBHLLE010000570.1:0-3431 GCA_048885945.1 Candidatus Hermodarchaeota archaeon
GCCTTTTGCATTGTGGTAGCATCATGGAATCGTCCCTCAAACTTACATGTCTTATTATATTTCGCACGATTATAATTGCGCGTCAATATTTCTGCTCCTTTTTTTGAAAATTTCCCGAGACCGATGAATTCTCCATGAGCAGCATCAGGATTATAAAATTTTGATAGATGAATGATCTTACCATCTTCCACAATTGCTAACTCAGCTTCATCTGTAGGATGTTTCGTTCGTCCTTCATATCTTTTCCTCCAATCGGTATCTACGACAAAACTAAAATCGTAAGGTGAATCCAGTAGCTTTTTAACAACATTTTTACTATACAAAATATCTGAATATGTGAAAATAAAACCATTTTTCATTGCCTCCTCAGCGTAAAACAAGGATTCTAGAATGTTATTATCATAATAATCATCATTATCATAGTAGGCAATATTAGGTAAGTCAATTTTATCTTTTTGATATCCTCGAACAATAGCAAAATCATTTATACCATTTTGACGAAAAGCATCCATTGTTCGTTCAAGGACGCTTTTACCTTCAATTTCTAATAAACACTTTGGCTTGTATTCCGTTAGAGGTCTTAATCTTGTACTTGGACCTGCAGCTATTATAATTACTTTCATTTCTCTGACTTCCTTGTTTGCTTCATATCGTCCTACAATTCGCTCTAAAAGTGAAATATGCTCATTAAATTTTTCAGATGTTTTTTTATATCCGATTTTTTTGACACTATCATAAATTTTCTTAATTTCTTCAAGATCAGAATATTTCTGTTTCGGCATATAATTACCTGAATAGTTTAATAACATTAAAAATATATTTACCTATAAAAACTTTTAGGATTTTTATTTTCAAAAAACTTTTTATCTATATAGAAAAGTATGAAACTTTATATAGGTAAATTAATTAGAATTTCATTTAATTATTAGGTATTCCAATTATTATTCCCCTAACTTTAAATATCTATTTCTTTTATTCATTATTCAATTAAAACTCTTAGGAGAGTAAAAAGAAATTTTTTATAATTCAATAAGATCTTTAGGAGTTTAATTAATTATTAGTAATATTTTCTAACATGTTTATTAAAGTATAGGGGAAAATACAAAATCCAAACAACTATTTCTTTCCATCTTTGAAATAACTGCTTTCTACGAGCAATAATTGATTTTATTACAAATTTAAAATAACCAGTTTTATCAAATTGCTTAACCGCATCATTTAATTGAGTATCCAAGATAATAAACTTCTTACTATATTTTTCATATTTTTTATATAATTTTTTTAAACCATATCCAGTTAATCTATTATAAATAAGAATAGTTCTAAAATTTTTATTTTTAGATGATAATAGATTAGGAACTTCAGAATATTCTAACACTTTATTCTTTTTTTGGAGATTTTCCTTAAGAAATTTCACTAGTTGGGGTGGAAACTGTTTGGGAATTAATATTTCCTCAGATTCTATTGAAGGTAAAAAACTTCTATTATAAAGAGAATTTAAAGTAGATTTAACAATTTCATAAGCTTTTAGTTCAGTTTTCAAGTAGAAATGATATAATTGATTATAAATTTCTGGATATTTTTCTTTAATATCCTTTTTTTCAAGAGGATCCTGATTTAAGTTAAATAATGAAAATTTTCCATTATTATTACATAATTTCCAATTATCCTTTATGATCATCGTTCTTTTAACTGCTTGAAACATTAAATAACAATCTCCACGGATTAATCTGTTTTCATTAACATGAAAATCTTTTTCTATCAAATCTTTAAAAGATATTGATTCTCGTTCATGAGTTGTTTTGATATTTAGATAATCTAATATAGTTTCCATGATATCAAGTAAATAAACACGATTTTTTACAATTTTTGGAGGAGTATTACTCAGAATTTTAGGAATTTTTATGAATAAAGCTGGTTGCATAGAAGATTGGTGTATGTCATCAAAATGTAGTAACTTAGTTCTTTTATATAAGTTCTTATCATAATATCCATGATCCGAGCTAAGAATGAAAATTGAATTATCCCAAAATCCATTTTCCTTTAAATAATCGATAATTTTATTTACATATAAATCAGCTTGAGGGTCACTAGGTCTGAAAAATATAAAGATAAAGTTTTTCCCATCAGATGTGAATTCATTAGTTAATTCTACAAATATTTGATAGATTTCTTCGGCATCTAACCAGTGGTCACCTTGATATAACTCCTCAATATAAATAGGATTAAGAATTTCTTTAATAATTTCTACTTGTTCTTTACCAAATATTATCGATTTTATTTTATAATTCTCTTGTTTTAGTGGGAAAATACAATTCTCATACTCTAAACTGGGAAGGTTTTCTATAGAACGGTAATAATCCGGAAATATATAATATGGAAATCTCCCTGTTAAAAAGGAAAGTAGAGATAAATTTGTTGAGGGGAACTGAGAAATTGCATCTTCAAAATAAAAACCTTCTTTATTAATTTTTAATTTTTTATAAATTGGCAGTAGCCCATGGAGATCTGATCTTTCATAATTACAAATTGAATCAGTTATAATCCAGAAAATGTTCATATTTTTAATACCTTTAATCTGATTAATTTTATAGAACTATATACAACTATATAGAATTAATGCGTTTAAGAAAATTTATTAACAAATAAAATTCTTACGATACACAATAAATACTGTTAAAATTAAAAAATTCTCATAGGTAATATAAAAAAAAGAAATCAAAAATGACAAGTACACAGATAAATGTTGAAGAATACAGAAAGAAGCGGAAAAAGAGTTTTGAAAACATCTTAAATGATATAAAAGAAAGAATTAATTTTTTTATTGGAAATAATTATCTTAGATTTTCTGAAAAAATAAAGATAATTAGTCGGCTTCACAAATTATCAACTTCTCAAAAAATTATTTTAAGGAGATTGATTACTCCAAAAGATAGTCCATCTTATTTTTCGATAGCGGGGTATAAAATCTATTTTGAACCTGATTATGACGTAGATGATAGAGATGAGCTTTTAAAAGGAATTACACATGTGATAAGCGAAGGCTTACTATTCCCAGAATTTTTTAATCCACAAGTAAAACCTGCACGGGGGAACATAGTTTTAGACATTGGTGCTTTTATAGGTTTGTCTTCAATGATTTTTTCAAGAAAAGTTGGTGAAGAAGGGAAAGTATATGCAATAGAACCAGTTATGCATAAAGTTATTAGGAAAAACATTGATGAAAATAATATAAATAATGTTTATATAATCCCGAAAGCAATTAGTAATGAAGTGGGAAAAACAGAAATAGAAATTTCTGATTATGGTGGTGATGCAAGTATAACTAGGAGAGAATATACTAAAGATTATTACAAAAAGAAGAAAACTATTGAACTAACCACCCTTGATTCTTTAGTAGATGAATTAGAATTGGAAAAAATAGATTTCAT
>JBHLLE010000571.1:0-3425 GCA_048885945.1 Candidatus Hermodarchaeota archaeon
GTAAATAATACAGAATTAGCTAATTTATTGAAGAAGAGAAAAAAATGGCGTTAGATATTGAATTAAAGGAGTCAATTTTAAATTGGGACGAAGATCAATTGAAAGAACTATGTCAATCTGCTTTAGACAAGAAGGAGGCAACCCCAATTGAAATTATGAGGATTATTGGAGATGTTATGCAATTAGTTGGAGAAAAATTTGAAAAAGAAGAGTATATGCTTCCAGAATTAATTGTAGCCTCGAATATAGTAAAAAATACTATTGACGAAATCTTGGATCCTGCAATAAGGGCCTCAGGTCAAGAAAAAGAGTCTAAAGGGAAGGTCGTAATCGGCACAGTGGAAGGAGATGTCCACTCTATAGGTAAAGATCTTGTCGCTTCGTTCCTCTTTGCTAATGGATTTGAAATTTTCAATATTGGCGTAGATGTGCCCGCCGTAAATTTTATAGAAAAAGCAGAAGAGGTTGGTGCACAAGTTATTGCGTTGTCTTCGCTATTAACTCTCTCAATGGATTTTCAACGCAATGTAATAGATCTCCTTAGAGAAAAAGGAATAAGAGATAAATATAAAGTAGTGGTGGGAGGCTCTCCTACTTCAGAAGGATGGGCAGAAAAGATTGGTGCTGATGGGTGGGCGGATGACGCTCTCGAAACTGTAAATCTTATAAAAAGATTACTACAATAAAATGATTAATAAATAAAAAAAAATTCACAATGTTATGAAAATTAAATATTTTGAAGTCTTTTCGAAAGATGAAATCGAAACCATTCATTCTGCTACAATGGAATTATTATCGACTGTGGGAATTAAAATAGATGCTGAAGATTGTCGTAAATTACTAAAAGATCAAGGAGCACAAGTTGATGAAGAAACTAATTTTGTAAAATTCCCTGAAACCTTGATAAAAGAAAAAATAAAAGAAGTACCCAACTCTTTTGAACTTTGGGGTTCTGATGGAAGTTTTCATTTCGAAGTAAATACAAATTCTACTCATTTCGCCACACTTCCGACTCCAGTTAAGATTTACGATCCCTCTAAAAAATCAGGTGTTCGAAAAACCATTCTAGAAGATACAATAAAGCAAATTCGAATAGTTGACAGCCTAGAACATATTGATTCTCATCATTTAGATGTTTGGCCTCACGATGTGCCATATATGGAACTTCATTGCCACACAATAAAGGAATGGGGTAAACATAGCCATAAACCATATGGTCTTGGGTGTTATGGACGAATGGCGAGCCAGGATATGATGAATCTAACATCTATTATCGTAGGAGGAGAAGAGGAACTTATAAGGCATCCGAGATTAGTAGGATTTTTTAGTACAACTTCTCCCCTTCATTTCCCTCAAATAATGACTAATGGATATTCAATCTTCACGAAATATAAACAACCGACAATTGTAGCTCCTGAAGCATTAGCAGGGGCTTCAGCACCAGTTACTTTAGCTGGTTTATTGACTCAAATATGCGCCGAAAATATAGGTGGCGCAATTCTTGCTCAAGTTTTAAATCCAGGAGCTCCTGTTTTTTTTGGATCTGTATCTCACATAACAGATATGAGAACTGGAAATGACGCAATGGGTTCTATTGAAACAGGACTAATAACTGCAGGTGTAGCCCAATTAGCTCGCTATTATAACATACCCTCCCGAGGTCCAGGAGCTTGTTCAGATTCTAAATTGTTAGATCTTCAAAATGGTATCGAACGATTACAGACATTATTACTTGCTGCTCAAGCGGGAATTAATTATTTAACATGTGCAGGAACTTATGAAGCTACATTAGTAGAAGCTTTAGAACTACTCGTAATTGACGATGATTTAGTGGGAATGGTCAAAAGATGCATGGAAGGAATAATAGTAAACGATGAAACAATAGCGTTAGATATTATCACTAAAGTCGCAACAAGTACAAAAAAAGGAAGCAACTTTTTAGGGGAGAGACATACCATGAAAAATATGAAAAAGGAGTTATATATGCCTAAATTAATGGACCGTAATAGACGTACTACTTGGCGAAAAAAGGGAGCTAAAGATTTAATCACAAGAGCACGAGAAAAAGTAGACGAAATACTAGAAACTCAAAATGGTCCAGGATTAACGAAGGATGTGGAAGAAAAATTGAATGAATATATTAAATCAGTATCAGCACGTAGTTTCGAGGATTACCAAAAAGGAGAAGGACTTACTTCGAGTAGAGTAACAATTGTAGATGGTGTTGAAATTAATAAAGAGTAATTTACTTATATAAGGTGATTATTTTTCTCTCAAATCTTATTTATGGAAAACCGTGGTATTCTATTTTTTTAACTGAAAGTTACATGCAAGCAAAGGATCTTTCATTTGAGCACGAAAATCATGTTAGTGCTATGCAGAAGATCCAAGAACTCTATGATTTAGAAATAATATTTCCTCGCATGGATTTAGATGAGTATGTAGAGATAGTCTCAAGAAATATTAAAAAAGAAGAATTAAAACATAAAGATGAATGGTTAAAGCTTAATCCAGAGAATATTATATCCATCCCAGATATTGATATAATAAAAAGTACTACAACGTATAAGGTATTAAAAGATGTAAGTTCTGAATTAAAATCTAATTTTAAATACATAGGAGGTTATCTTCCAGCTCCTTACACGTTAGCTTCTCTTGTAATGAACCTTCAAATTTCTTCAGAACTAGTTATTTTTGAACCTGATTTTCTAAAATCCGTAGTTAAACAATCAAAAAAAGCGATTATTCAATATGCTGAAACTATAAAAAATTTTGTTGATATATTTAATATTTTAGCTCCTAGTGAATGCACTATAATGCAGCGCTCTTATAGAGAATTAGTGAGCGAATTTATGAATGAGATTATAAGTTATTGTACTAACGATCTAAATAAACCTTGTTTCATACATTTTTGTTCTCGCAAAAACAAACAAATAGTAAACTATGATGTAGTAAAACCCATGAAAGACGCGGGATTAATAGGATTAAACATTCCTAATATAATTGAACAAATTGACCTTGCGAAAGAATTAGAATTAATTTTATTTGGAGGAATTGATCCTGTTAAAATCCAACAAGACCCAAAGGAGTTAATAATCGCGCAAATTAAAGAAATGCTTACAAAAACAAAAGATATAAAATTTATTCTGGGTACGAATTGTCAAGTGAAATGGGCACCAGGGCAAATCTCATCAGAAGGGCTTTTGAATATATTTAAGCAAATTAAGAACTTACTTATTAAGGATTAGAATATTTTTTTTTCAAATTCATTTTATTATTAATTATTAAAATAACTTTTTATTATAATCAATTGCTATAGTATTTTATAGTATACTAATATAGAATTTCTTGTTAGGAGATATAAATGTCGTTAAAGGATAAAATGAAGGAAGCAAATGTTGAGATAGTGATACCTTTGTTTTTTG
>JBHLLE010000572.1:0-3421 GCA_048885945.1 Candidatus Hermodarchaeota archaeon
TATTTCTCCTAGTAATGGTGTGGAGCGATGTGGACCAACAGCAGTCATCAAGTCATGTGCCAAGTTGAATCAAATAAAAATGTCAAATGGGTGTTCTCTTAATATTAAAATTAATCCAAGTTTTCTTATTGAAGGAGAAAGAAGAGAAAAATTCATTGCTATACTAAAATCATTTGTTAAATTGAATGCAATGCACACACAATTCAATGCTATTGATAATAAAACTTTACTCGAGGCTCAGAAAAATACAGATAATTATATTGATCTTGTAGTAAGAGTTTCTGGTTATAGCGCATATTTTAATGATTTAGGAAAGCCTGTTCAAGATGATATTATTCGAAGGACTCTTTTCAATAACTATTGAGAAAGAAATGAATTTGATAATGAATAAACAAGTAAAAAAAGTAATAGTTCGAATATTTTTTAAATATTAGAGGAATTGGATTAGAAATTTAGTCATCTTCATTTTTTACTTCATCAATTTTTAATTTTTTTATTTCAAGCTTGTTTTTTTCTTTATTCCAATGTTCTCTGATCCACCTATCCTTACTTCTTTTCATTTCCTGTGCCTTCCTCAAATTTGAAAATCTACGTGCCATTTAAATCAAGTTATTCAAATCTAATATTAATCATTGATGATTTGAGTTAGATTTAAGTTAAAGTGGAAATATTTTTACTTCTTAATAATTATATTCAACTCTACAACTTTTAAAATTAATATTATAAGAATTGCTTTCCAAATAAGAGAATTTTAAAAAATTATATTTACCTTTTATTTTTAATGGAATAGCATACGAATCCTCCGAATTTATCTAAGATTGCTCCCGCAGCGGACTCTTGACTGATGATTTTAGTTTTAATCTCAAGATTTTTAGCGATTTGTAAAATTCGATACGTATTTTTCCTATTTTTTGGATTGTCTAGATATTCTTCAGTTAGTATAATATAGTTTGGCTTAGTTAAATTAGGATTTTTTTTAATAAGTCTGAATTCTTGATCAACTTCCTTCCAGGTATATAGGATCTTTGAGAACTTTTCGTTTTTGTTTATTATCTCTGTCAGTTCTTCTAATATCAATAGACTTTCTTGATTTGAAGTTTCGTCAATAATTTCTTTAAAATATTCTTGCGTTTTTAGATAATAGACATCCTTACGAGTTCTTGCCTGATTACCTATGATTTTAGAAAAAACAACCTGTTTATCTCCTTTTTTTAATAACCACAAATGATGTTTATTAACGTGATTAAGAAACTCGTCTGAATATTTTTCTTTCGGAGGCGAGAGTAGTATAACACTTCGGATACCTTCTTTAATTATAGGTCTTAAGGTGTTTACGATTTTCTCGTGAAAATGATATATTTGCTTTTTATCTTGGTATTTTCTCTTTCTTACACGATTTAATTTCAAGTGAAATCTAATAGTCTCACTGAATATTTTCCATAATACAGCATCACTGTCATGCAGACCAATAAGAAATGCGATTGGATGACCACGCTTTCCACGTTTTTTTCTTTTTTTAGCCATAATAAACTAATACATTTTATATTTCCTAAGTTTTTTTAAAATCCGTTTAAAATGAATTCGAGTATATATTATTATCTTCAACAATATAATAGAACGATAAACCTAGACCTCTTTAAGAAGTATGATGAAGTTGCTTCCTTTTGTAAGGTCTCCTTCTATTCGATTTTCAACCCATATTTTTCCTTCATATCCATCGATTATCATTTTTACAAGTGAAAGCCCAATCCCCATCCCGCCAGTACTTTTATCTTTCTTATAACTCCTTTCAAATATTTTAGTTTTTCTTTCGTCAACTATTCCAATGGCATTATCCTTAAATTCAATTTTTACGTATTTCTCTTTATTGTATTCAATTTGAGAAAATTCAATCCATATTTTCTTTATTTCACTGTTATTATGGATAATTGCGTTAATTAGGATGTTTTCAAAAACATCAAGAAGAAGATCTCCTGCTTTAGCAGCTAATACTTGTTGTGGCGCGTCAATCTTTATTTCAACATTGTTTTTCTTAAATCTTGAACGAATTGAATCTATTGCATCATCGAGTAGACTATAAAGATTAATATTTTTTATACTTACTTCTTTTTCTTCTAAAAAGGAGAATTTTCTGATGTTAGAGATTAGTGAAGCCCCTCGTTCAACCTGCAATTTAATAAGGTCTAGCATTTTTTCCTTTATTTCGTAGTCTTTCGCTTTCTCTCTTGTAAATTGTAATAATTGTATAGAAGACATAATGTTCGTTAAAATATTCCCCATATCATGAGCTAACAGATCTTTATAGAATTCTGATTTATTATAAGCATCTCGGTATTTGATTTCAGATTCTTTTAATTTTTCTTCTGCTTGTTTTCGTTTGGTTATATCAATAATGCTAACAATCATTCCTTTTCGGGGTTCATCTGGTTTAAGAAGATTTACTCTTACATGAGCGTCAAAAATTGAACCATCTAAGCGATGTAACTTCGCATCAAGTTCAACTTTACCTGTGGTAGATAATTGTTCGTAAGTAATTTTTCCAACTCGTTTATATTCTTCATCACTAGGATATAACAACCGAGTATCCACATTTTTGTACTGTTCTTCTTTTGTAAAGCCAAATAAATCGGCCATTGCTTCATTAGCCCATATAATCTTTCTTTCAACTGAATAAGAAATTCCTACAGAAGAAGCAGTGAGAATATCGTCTAATAGTTGCTGACTATCAATTAACGCTTTTTCAGCTGTTTTTCGGTCAGTAATGTCACTAATAGTTATTAAATTGGTTTTCACTCCTTTCCATACTATTTCTGTTATACTACATTCTATAGGAATATTCCTTTTATCTTTACTAAGAAAAATCGTTTCAAATCGAATGGGTTGTTCCTCTTCCTCAAATCGATTTTTAAATATATCTAATACTTTTTCAGTCTCATCGGGATGTATTAAATTTTTAAAATTCATTCCCAACAATTCCTTACAATTATACCCAATTAAAAATGAGGTTCTTTTATTACAGTAGAGAAGATTGAGTGTTGAATCAATAATTAAAAAACCTTCGTTTGCATTTTCAATAATAATTTGAAATGGATCTTCAATTACATCAAAAATTTCTTCTGAATCTTTAATATCTTGATTTTTTTCATCCATTTTTATTTTCAACCACTTTTATTTATATTTTCATCTCTGAATTCATGATCTTTTCAATAACAATCAAAAGTTGGTGTATGTCAAACGGTTTTCTAATAAATTCCAGAGCACCTAATTGTATAGTTTGCTCTTTTATTGCATCATCGGCACTAACAAAAATAATTCGTGCGTTTCGATCTATTGCTAAAATTTCAATTAGGGCATCGATACAACTCATTAAGGGCATCCTATGGTCCATTATTACTAAATCTGGAAAATCCCTAAATTCTCT
>JBHLLE010000573.1:0-3411 GCA_048885945.1 Candidatus Hermodarchaeota archaeon
GTTTTAAGGAAAATATCTGCACCTAATGTTTTCCCAGTATCTAATTGGAATTCATTATTCAGAGCACGACGTATTAAAGTCGTTTTACCAACTCCCTTATCGCCAAAAATACATAGTTTAAATGAGAAATCCGATTTTATATTAATCCCTCAATAACCCATAAAAAAGATATAAATTCTCTACCAATAAATGTAATATCGTTTTCGTTATAAATGTTTTATATTTTTCAATTGCTATAATTTAAGTGAAAAAAATCTACTAAATACCTCGTAATTTTATTTTTTTTTCTAAAAAAAAAATTTTAAAAATTTTTTGAAAATGACAATTTTTTCGTTAGATATGTTGAAAATGAAAAAAAAAAGGAAATGATCTTCTATTTACAATTCAAAATTGAATTAAAAAAGAATTTCGATATATAAATCTCTCTAATCAAGCTTATTATGAATAACTAAATCGAATAAATCCTTTTTGATTTCGTATTTGTTCTTTAAATTTGTTTTATCTAAGATTTCTTTAATTTCATCTGGAGTATAACCCGCCATTATGGAAGTTTTCCAACCTTTTCGCATAAACTTTGGTATAAATAATTTAAAAATATTAAAAATAACTTTAGCTCCTATACCAAGATCTCTTCTACCATCGCAGATACAAAATAGACCATCATCTTTAATTAATCGAGAAACTTCGTTGAACACATTTTCAGGACTGATCCAATGATGAAGACTTCCATTAGAAAAGATAAGATCAAAGAATTTATCAGAGAACAAATTCATATTTTCAGCATTTCCATGAATATAAGTTATTTGACCGTCAACATCTTCAGATAGTTTATTTTTGTTCGCAACTCTGATCATATCTTTAGAAATCTCAATTCCTGTGATTTTTAGTGTTTGATTTTCTTTAACCATAAGAATTCCTATCCAACCTGGGCCAGGCCCAATTTCTAATATATTTGAATCATCCTTTAGGCCTAGGTCATCAAAAATAAAGCGAATTAGACGTTTATATTCTCCAAACATTTTTTTACATGCCACACTATAATCATCGGTGGTAAAATCTAATTCATCTTCTATTCCTTCTCCCTCTAATACTCTGGGTGGTATTTTCTTACATTTACTCATCTATTACACCTATAAATTTTTAGTTATTAAGCATTTTTTAGTTATTGAAAGAGAATAAGAATATATATTTAAAGCTCATTTTATTGTCATAAAGTAATGACAACTTGGGATTAATGAAAGTCCCTAAAAAATGGATTCTTGATAAGGATGGCTCTTGAAAAATCCGGCGATGACTTTAAAGAAGAGTATATAAAGGATTTAATTAATTTTGGATTAACACATGAAGAGGGCATGGTCTATTTATCTCTTCTAAAAAGAGGAAACCGAGGTGAGGTTGTCGGACGAATTAAGGATGAGTTAAATATAGGGAGAACAACAATTTATGCAATTATGGAAAGATTAAAGGAAAAAGGATGGGTAATTGCTGAGGAAATATCCACACAACCGCGTCGGGTAAAATATACTGCGAAAACACCACTCAGCTTATTAAACCAAATCATTGAAAAAAAGGAAAAGGAATTAAAAATTTTAAAACATAGTAGCTTATTAATCGGAGATAAGCTCGAAAAAGCTTATCAAGGAGCAAAAAATCTTAATATTAACACGATACATGTAGGAGGATATAGATATTTAAAGCCTCTGGCAGAAAGTGGGTGGAAAATTTTATCAGAGGTAGTAGAACATGTAGATTCTCAAGATAAATTAACCTTAGATTATGAATTGAAAGGAAAGAAAGGAATTCCGAAAGAATGTGGTTTAATTATATTTAAATACGATAAAAATATCGAAAAAGATGAGATCTTAATTGCGGAAGCACTTGAAATGTTAAAAACTAAATCTGAACATGAAATTCGGAAAGATAAAATTCCGGGTTTCCAGGATGTAATACTTGAAGATACAAAGTTTAATGGTTATCAGGGTGTTAATGTATATATAAAATTAAAAATTAAAAAGAAACCTTGGTTGGCTGGAAAAGAAGCAGTTATCCCGATTAAGAATCGAATTTTTTTAATTCACGGGAATAAGGAAAACTTTCAAATATTAATGGAAATTATACTAAATTCAGAGAGATTCCAATATTTGGTATAAAATATAGAGAATTCGTATAATTCATAAGTCTAAAAGATAGAAATAACAATAATTATAAATTCTTTTCACTTTTCATTTCATTATAGAAATCCAAAACGAGATTATGACGCTTTTCTGCAATTTCTTTTGAGTAGCTTAAAAATAATTGCTTTTTAAGTTTTAAAATCTTAGTTTCTAAGTGTTCAATAATTTGATTAATACCACCGTTATTTTCTAAGGTAAATCCTATAGTACGAAATATTCCTATAGCTCCAATAGCGTCCAATTTATCGGCATCAGAAAGAATTTTAGCTTCAATTGATTGGGGATTAATATTATTTGAAAACGAATGTGCTTTTATACAATGGATTATTTGACTAATTTCTTCCCACGATAGATTAAATTGTTGAGATTGTAAATAATTTAACGCTTTTTCAGCCGAGATTTCTGCATGATTTCGTTTTAAGGGATCAGATTTTTCATCAATCCTACCAATATCGTGAAGTAAAGCTGCAATTTTCAAGATATTAAGGTTTGCATTTAATTCTTTACCAATTTTTATACTCATAGTATATACGCGCTTAACGTGACCAAATCCATGGATATCGTCTTTTTCGGAATTATTTGCAGCAAATTTCCTAATTTTGGAGAAAATATTATTTTCAGACATACAAGAAATTTATAGTCAAGTGTTTTTATGAGAATAAGTGATATTAATTATTAAACTTTAAAATTTAGAGATTAATAAGAAAAAAAATTTATTCTATTTGTTGAATTTCTTTGATTTCTTGATTCTCAATATCATTAAATGTATTGATTTCTTTTTCAATTGATTCAATTTTAGGAAATCGTTTAACAATACTAGGTGGTAAGAGATTATAGACAAAAAATGGCATAAGAAGTAAAAACGCTTGCTTTCCTTTCTCTGATAATTGGTAATTTACTCTTATCGGCCTCTCACTTTTCACGGTTCGAGATATTATGTGCTCCTTTTCTAAAAAAAGCAATTTATCAGTTAAAGTGCGCGAATTTAATCCAGGGAGTGCGCGTTTAAGATCATTGTATCCACAATTTTTGTACATCATGATTGTATAGTAAATCTCAAGAGACCACTTGTTTGTTATCAAACTAAATACTTGTTGATAAGTTTTAGCTTTTATCCTAATTCTCTTTGCATCGTATACGTGATTTTTTTGATCCCTAGTTAAAGCTTCTAATCCCAGTTTCTGGATTGTGGGAATCAATTCGATAATTTTTCTATAATTCTCATGAATCCCGTAAT
>JBHLLE010000574.1:0-3407 GCA_048885945.1 Candidatus Hermodarchaeota archaeon
AGAGGGCTGGAAGGCAACTCCAAAAGGAATTGGTTTTTTAGAAAATGCTCAATTAGGAGTATAAAAGAAGAAGATAGGTGTTGGATATAAATCTTGAAGAGGCAAAGAAGATTTTAAAAGGACAATTTGAATTTATGGCAGACTCAATTAATGAAATTGTAATAGATTTAAATTTGAAAAAAGATGCTAAAATTTTAGATATTGGAACTGGAAATGGAAAAATGGCCATTATACTTGCTTTAAATGGTTTCAGAGTGATAACTGGTGAACCTGAAGAGGATAACTCTGAATATGCTAAGAAAGACTGGAATACTGACGCTAAAAAGGTCAATGTAGATCACTTAATAACATTTAAACCTTTTAATGCGGATAACTTACCGTTTAAAGACAAAAGTTTTGACGGTATTTTTATGTTTGGGAGCTTCCATCATATTGATAATAAAAAGGCTAGTATAGAAGAATGTTTACGAACGATTAAACCTAATGGCGTTATTTTTATTATCGAACCAAATAATGATATTATTAATTTAATTCAAAAAAGAATTCCTACGCATCCAAATGGAGCTGATCCTAGAGATTTCATGGAAAATCTCCAAATTAATGTAGAAGTTAAAAAAAATTCAGAAGTCGATGCCTATATTTTAAAAATACCAACTAATTAAATTAAAATTTACATAGATGGATTATTTTTATTGTAGTTTTAGTAATCAATTAAAAATTATTAGGAATAATAAAAAAAAGAAAGAAATTTAATTTTATTTTAACTGCATATTTTCCCATTCAAAATCTAAAGTTATTAATTTTTTAGTAAATAGAAAGGCAATAATGAGAATTCCTGAACACCATAAACCCCATAAAATATAACCCCATGAAAAATCTTTTCCAGGCACATTTGGTAGAGCTAAAATAAATCCTGTAATGAACAATGCTATGGCTTGAAATATATTAAGAAGTATTTGTGGAAAACCCGCATATAATCCAGATTTTCTTCCTTCACCTGATTTAACTTCAGCATCTTCAGCTAGATCTGCTAGCCAAATATATGGAAATAAATACCATCCTCCCATAAATGCTGCGATAGCCAATACCCATATAATTGTTATGATAATATTGATTTCACCAGGAATTAATCCAATTAAACTCAATGGCAAAGCAATGATACCTGTCAATAAAATGATCAGGAATGTTTGCTTTTTACCTTTTTTATCTATCAATTTTTTCCACATGAAAAGAAAAAACATCATCCCAACCATTAGGCATACTGCGATAAGATAAAACTCGGTACCTTCAATTTTTAATACTAAAGTTGCAAATCCTATAACAGATGGAGTAATCATTCCTATCGCTAAAAACGCAATACCTTGTAACCAGCATACCTTCATGAAATTTTTATCTTTTAGCACCTTTTTTAAGTCTTCTTTAAAATTCATTTCAGCTCCTTCAATTTTTTCAACGGGTAAAAATATTGCGCACAAATAAAAAAGTGCTATTACTAATATACCAAAAGTAAAAACTAAGATTATAAAGGTAGGATCTACAGTTCTTGTTTTTTGAAATATTTCAATTAATGGAGGAAATATTAATAATGTAAATACTATCCCAACAGCAGCTCCAATAAAACTGAATAAATTTTGGAAGGCAGACGCTTTAGGTCTTTGATGAACAATAAACTGCTCAGAAACCCACGATTGATATGGAGTAGTCAATCCTCCATAGGACCATTGAAAAATTGCATCGAAGACTAAAATCCACACAAATAATATTATTGAACTTGGACTTTGAATAAATATCATTGGTAATAGAGCGCATATAAACGATATTGCAGTTAAAGGTGCGTAAAAAAACATAAAGGGTTTTCTTCTACCATATTTTGTTTTAGTTTTATCAGATAACCAGCCCATAGAGAATTGTCCTAAAGCAATACTTAATTTTCCGATTGCTAATGCTAATCCTGATAATATTGGAGGAAGTCCATACACTACAATATATAAGAAAAGAATGCCAAAATCAACTGTATCTAAAACAATACCAGCACTTAATCGAGGCATGCCATAAATGAGAAATTTTCTAGTGGAAGCTTTTCCCTCTGATTCCATTTTATCATCAATTTTTTTTTTAAGAAAGAATATTATTATTTTATTTGGTGTTTAAACTTATAAAATTGACATTTCTAAAAAAATAAAAAACGAATTAAACTAATTATATTTCCTTACTGATATGGTTAGTTTTTTATTTTAACGAGCACCCTTAAGGATTTCTCCAACGTAATAAAATCCGACTAAATTTCCTCTCTTCTGGAATTTTCTAGAAACTAATAATATAATAACATGCTCGTTTTCGTCTAAAGCACCAATTTCTACTGCATATTTAACCGAATGTTCAATTATATCTTCAGCATCTAAATTAAAAAAATCAATTTTATCAATATGTGTAGGTTGGACTGCCCAGAGGAGATTCAAATATCGCGCGGTTTTTTTAAATGGAGTCATTGCAATTATCGGTAAAGGAGGTCGATATTTTGCGATCATTCTTGCCCCATATCCTTGACGGGTAATAACTAATACTTTTCCCCTAAAATTTAAGTCTTCCATTTCTTCTGCGAGAGCGTGGATAGCATGACCTAAAGTTTGAGTGTGGGTTAATTTATCAGAATCATATTCGTCAGGAATTCTTCTTGGCATATATTGAGTTGCAGTAAATGCTATTTTATTCATATATTTTACAGCATTTAAAGGAAATTTTCCTACAGCGGTCTCAGCTGAAAGCATAACAGCGTCTGTTCCATCAAAAACTGCATTAAATACATCGTTTGCTTCAGCACGAGTAGGGATAGGAGCGTTAACCATAGATTCGAGCATTTGGGTCGCGACGATTACTGGTTTTCCCTCTCGGTTACATTTCTTGATTAATTCCTTTTGCTTTATAGGGACCTGATCCGGGGAGATTTCCACACCAAGGTCTCCTCTTGCCACCATGATTCCGTCAGATACATTTAAAATATTGTCAAAATTCTCTAACGCGATTGGGCGTTCTATTTTAGATATAAGTTTAATATTAGAATTTCCATAATTCTCAAGAATTCTTTTTACATGAAGGACATCATCACCATAGGAAACAAACGAAATAGCAATGAATTCAGGATCCAGTTCAGCAATAACCTCTAAATCTTTAATATCCTTTTCAGTAGGGACTTTAGCACTTAATGTTCCTGCGGGTATATTCACTCCTTTTCTATTACTTATTATTCCTCCCGACATTACTTCTCCAATCAAATGGTCTCTTTCCTTAGTTTTCACTTTTACCTTTATAATTCCATCGTTAATAAAAAAAACATCTCCCTTCGAAACAGATTTTAGAAAACCATCTAGAGGAATAGAAAACTGCGTTTCATCTCCAAGAATTTCTTT
>JBHLLE010000575.1:0-3402 GCA_048885945.1 Candidatus Hermodarchaeota archaeon
ATCAAATTAGATAATAGCGACGGATATTTCGATTCTTATGTAGAAGATGATAAATTCTTAGGAAAAAATATTCGTAACGAAGAACTAGCTCAATAATAATCGTTTAATTAACATCAAAATTTTATTTTTTAATTTATTGTAGTGAAATTTTTTAGAAATGAATAATAAATAATGTTATACTATTTTTACAATAATCTAGTAAATAATTAGCTAATGTCAGGTTAAGATTTCATGAAAATCCATGAATACATGGGATATGAATTAATTAATAAAGTTAAAAATAAAGAAATAACAATCCAAGAAATAGTTCAATACTATTTAAATCGAATAGATGAAACTGAACAATATCTACATTCCTTTGTTAACATTTCTAAAGAAAAAGCGTTAAAGAGAGCAAAAAAGTTAGATGGTGAATTAAAGAAAGGAAAGAAAATTGGAAACCTTTATGGATTACCTATTGCTATAAAAGACCTGATTTGCATAAAAGACGATTTAACAACTTGTTGTTCTAAAATATTAGAAGGATATTATCCACCTTATAATGCCACTGTTGTTGAAAGGTTAATTGAACAGGAAGGGGCTATTTGCATTGGTCGTACTAACATGGACGAATTTGCAATGGGCTCTTCTACAGAAAATAGTTGTTATGGTCCGACCTATAATCCTTGGGATCTTGAAAGAGTTCCAGGCGGTTCAAGTGGAGGATCTGGTTCAAGTGTTGCAGCAGGACAGGTTTCAGTCTCTTTAGGCAGTGACACTGGAGGAAGTATAAGATGTCCAGCATCCTATTGTGGAGTCGTTGGTATAAAACCAACTTATGGAAGAGTTTCTCGATACGGCTTAGTTTCATATGCTAACTCCTTAGACCAAATTGGGCCTATTTCAAGATGTGTATATGATTGTGCTTTATTAATGGAAATTATGGCGGGATACGATCCTTTAGATTCCACAACAGTAAATAGGAAAGTGGATCAATATACTGAACAGCTTAACAATTCAATTGATAAGAAAATCCTTGGTATCCCAAAAGAATTTTTTGGAGAAGGTTTAGAGAAATCCGTAAAGGAAAATGTAGAAAAAGCAATAAAAACATTGGAATCTTTGGGAGTAAAAACAAAGAGCGTCTCATTTCCTCATTTAGAATACACCATTCCAACGTATTATTTAATTGCGATGAGCGAAGCTAGCTCAAATTTGGAGAGATATGATGGATTAAGATATGGTAAAATGAGCGATGATTTAAGAGGGGATGTATTTGAGGTCTTTAGCAAAACACGAGGAGAAAAATTTGGACCAGAAGTCAGGCGACGTATCATTTTAGGAACCTATACATTATCTGCGGGATATTACGATATGTATTATATTAAAGCACTAAAAGTAAGATCCTTAATTAAAAACGATTTTCAAAATGCGTTTAAAGAGTGTGACGTAATAATATGCCCTACTATGCCTACAACAGCGTTTAAGATAGGGGAATTAGTAGATGATCCTTTACAGATGTATTTAATGGATGTTTTAACGTGTCCAGTAAATCTTGCAGGATTACCTGGACTTTCGATTCCGTGTGGATTTGATAATAAAAATCTTCCAATTGGTATTCAAATTGTTGGAAATTATTTTGAGGAAAACCTAATTTTAAACATTGGTTACTTACTAGAACAGGAATTAAGATTGTTTAGAAAATTTCCTCCAATACAAAAAGGTGAACAATAAAATGAGTATTAAGAATGGAAAAGTAATTATTAGTTTTTATACAGTTTCTACTCATTAAATAAATCATGCAATTTTTTATTAGATTCAAAGAAAATATCTTTTTTCGAAATTACTACTGTTTTTGAGAGATTTTGAGTGACTCTTATTTGCCTTTGAGAAGAATTACGATTTATTATTATTCCTATAATTATGTCAAAAATTAATAAAATTGAGCTTTTAATTAAGTTATTTATTATATATCTATACTTTGAAGTTACTTCAAATGATTTTTCATCAACTGTCTTCAATTTTAAGGCAAATTTCCCTAATGTCTGCCCTTTAAAAAATGATTCTTGAAGCCAGAATTAGAGGAATCCTATAATATGAATGATTAAGTAGGTAAATATGATACGAAACATTACAAATTTTATTTGAAATAAAAAGCCTGAATAAATTATAGCACTAATTATTACTACTATTAATATATCAATCAACCAAGCCATTATTCTATGAAAAAAAATAGCATATTCTATATCAGGGATTTGTTTCTTCAGAAAATTATTTATTTCATTTTTTTCTTTTTTTGACTCAATATTTTTTTTGTATTTTAAGATTAAATCCCTCCCCTCTTTAAAATTAAAAACCCATCTACTTTTAAATTCAAATGGTTTTAAATCTTTAATAAAAATGATAAGTTTAGAAGTTTCTTTTATTTTCCCAAATACATTGGCTTGGATTATTTGTTCAAATGAAAAGAATTTGCTATTAAGAAATACAATTGGTTTTGACTTCCGAATTACTATTCCTTTTTCATATATTATAATATAGCTAACTGAGGCTCTTAAACCTACATGTATAAATGGTAAACCTAATAATAAACTGACAATTTGACCTCCAATAAATGATTTTAAATCTGCTTGTAAAAATAGACAAACAATTATTGGTAATATTAAAAATGAGAATCCAAGACCATATCCTAAGAGTCTATCAATTTTTGTACCAGGATATAATTTACTTCGCCATATTATTTTCCCATAAGATCCATTTTCCTTTACTTTTTTTGATTCCATCTCTTATTCCTTAAAATTTTTTCTTTGTAAATATAAATCCCCATATTTATCTTCTTTTAATTCAAGTGGTATTAATTCCTTCAATAATTTCATAACTTTGTCAAATTCCTTAAAAAGCTCAACGCCTAAATAGGTTGGAACAGGTTTATTAAAATCTTCTTCATCCACATAAAAACCGATATTAGTTACATCTATTGTTATCATTTTTATACTGTCTAAATTCACAGATATAATATCTCGGTGGCGTTTTAAAACCTTTTTTGGATATTTTGAAATATCAAACTTAAAATTAAAATCTAAATTCTTTTGAATCCATCTTTTATTAGTTAATATGTAAATATCTTCATATTTTTCAAGTTCCTTGATTGTTAATTTAGGATTTAATTGATGTTTTTTAATAATTCTCTTTCTATAATTCCTATATTTTTTTGGATTTTTCAGTTTCCATAAAATCTTTTCATCTTTATCCAGAATATCTTGAATCTCAACCATAGTATATACTTAATTTTTAGCTCTTAAAAGGCTAATTTTTTGTCATTTATTTATAATTTGTAATTTTTCTATTAAAAATTAATCAAATTTAAGGTTAAAAATTGTATTAAAATCATTATAAAAGAACTAAATCTACATTCAATTTAAT
>JBHLLE010000576.1:0-3397 GCA_048885945.1 Candidatus Hermodarchaeota archaeon
GTTATTAAGGTGCAAAATCATGTCGAGATCTGATAAACATTTCAAAGTATATCCAATTGGTTCAATTAAACGGAAAAATGAAAGCACGTTTTTAGAAGTGCTGGAAGAATATACTCCTGCTCTTAAACAATTAGACCATTTTAGCCACATATTGGTTTTTTGGTGGGCTGATAAAGTCGATAATGAGGAATTACGTAACAAACTAGACTGTGTGCCACCATATGGGGAGAATCCTCCCGTTACTGGGGTTTTTGCTACGCGGGCTGAATATAGACCAAACCCAATTGCCTTAACAGTAGCAAAGATAATTGAGGTAAATCATGAGAAAGGAACCGTCAAACTGGAGAATATCGACGCATTTGATGGAACACCTGTCTTAGATATAAAAGCCTACTTTCCAGTAACTGACCGGGTAAAAGAAGCAAAGGTACCAGAGTGGATTATTGGTTGGCCAGAGTGGTTTCCTGAAGGTGGTTTTGGGCTAGAATAGGATAAATCTTTTTCTTTTTTCTTTATTAAAAATAAGAATTTGTTAGGAGGTAATTAGAATATTTACGATCAATCCAATAGGATATATTAGAAGTCATTATAGAAAGATTTACCTTGAGATTCTAGAACCGTATATTTCCGGTTTAGAGCAATTAGAGCAATTTAGCAATATTAGAATACTCTGGTAGTTTAGTAGATCCGAAAATACTTGGTGATAAACTAGAGAAGATATAAGAAAATAAGAGAGAAAAACCTTAAATTTTAGTTAATAATACCAATAAAAAGACGTTCTAAAATTAAGTTAGGCGAATTTATTATGGTTCTTTCTTTATATAATTTAGGTATGCTTGTTGAAGGAATTATTTTTGGGATTTTAGCTATAAAAATGGCGTTTATCTATCGAGAAGAAAGAATCGTTGCAAGTTTCGTTTTTTTATTGTTTTTCATAGTAGGAAGTGTCAGTAGCTTTATTATATTTTTTTGGGATTTTTTAATGATCACTTCTCCGGTAATTACATTTTTTGAGTTATTTTCAGGTGCCTTGGTGGTGATGTTTTTCTTCTTGGCAGCTCTAGCTATGATAAAGAGATACAGATGGTTTGTATTTCCCATTGTGGTAGTGATAATTGCATCTTTTTTTCTCTTTATTGAACTTCTTGAACCACAATATTATCTGGTTTCTAGATTTGTGTTCATAATTGCAATGATTTTTCTTTCGCTTCCGGTAATTGTATTATATTTCTACTTGTATCGGATAACAAATTCAGGAAAAGCATTAGGATATTCCCTTGGAATGTTAGTTTTAGCCTTTGCAGGGATCGCAAATAATTTTTGGCTAGAATTAGAGGGTCTCTTAAGAATAATTGGCTCATTGATTATTGCAGCTGCCCTTTTTGGTCTATTTGACAAGTATTTATCGAATTCACAACCCACTCAGAACTAGGTTTGAAACCGCTCTTGTTTACTAATAGTAAAGAAAAACGACTTAGCTTTATTAGTGACATTGAGCCATACATGAAACACTCAGGAATCTGATTTCATAGCGATACTCTTATATTTTCTACCATCCTCTATGTAAGAATTCTAAGGAGTATTCTAACCAATTAAATAAATGTTTCATGAGCTGATCAAATTTCTTCTGCTCAGAGGACTGTTCAAGTCCAAGTTGTTCAATAGTTGTGCCAATATCATCAATAATTTTTGTTAAATTTCTTTTCATTTCTGTAGTTGCATGCTGCTCACCAAAAAATTCTTTTAGTTGATTAGCCGTATCCTCTACTGAAATTTGGTCTTGAAAATAGTTAAGTAAAGTTAATTCAATTTGTTTCTGTTCTTCAACTAAGATTTTCGGTGCCTTAAAATTAAAAATAAGATCTATTTTTTTTACAAGTTGCTCATATTCACTAGAAAGTCTATCCACTATATCAGAGTTTAATAAAAAGTTTCCTTCCGTAAAAAGCAAATTAGAAACTGCCTCTAAATATTTTTCCAGATTTTTATGAATCTTACTTTTTTGATCCATTTGAAATGCTATAATGAACTTTTCATAATTTCTGTAGTAAATTGAGCTCCCTTTCATCTTTATAGCTTCAATTTGGTCAAGATTGAGTTGGGATACCGTACTAAAAAGAGCACTGATATAACTACTAAATAGAAATTCATCAATGGACATTGATTCTTTAGTTCCATTTTTCGAATAATCCCGATGTATAAGGCAAAGTCCAGTTGGGAGAATAATCCAGAGCTTTTCTAGGCTTTTGGACATACGCACCACTTACTATTTAGTCATCATAAGTGAAAGCAATAGGAGTTAAATTATTTTACATTTATTTATTAAGATTAATAAGGTGATAAAGAAGCCTCTCTTCAATAGTATTGTTCCTCCTGAGATCTAAATAGTTTTACAAGTAGATTTGGAGGACACAAAATTAATTATTACTGATTGCAGCCCCTACAGATTATCATATATCTGATAAAAGTATGTCCAATAGGAGTTTGAGTGACACAACAGCTACAATCCACGCGAAGATTAGGAATTCATCCTATCAACGATATACTGATAGGTAGATTTTCAAATAAAGAAATATAAATATAAACTTCATCTAATAAAAATAATTAGGAGTGATGTTCGTCTTTTAGTAATATTAATCCTAGAAACGATCCCATTCACGGAAATAGAAATCTACTATTACATTGTGGTTCTCAATATGTTTGAAAAGGGCATTATTATTAAAATTATTCTTCTAGGGGACGGAAGAGTAGGAAAAACAAGCTTAAAATCGACTTATTTGGGTAAAGGATTTCAAGAAAGATATCTACCAACATTAGGAGCAGAAATCTCCATCAAGAAGATGGAGATTCAGAATCTACCTATTGTTTGTAATATCTGGGACCTAGCAGGACAGCCGAAGTTTAACAGAATAAGAGGACCATACTATGTTGGGGCTACAGCGGCAATTCTAGTATATGATATAACTCACTCCAGTACTCTCTATAACCTCAAAGAGTGGATTAAAGAAATGCAGAAACGCGTTCGTATAGAGAGTATCCCTCTTCTCATTATTGGTAATAAAATTGATCTTCGAGAGACCGCTTCTACGCAAGTAACAACTGAAGAAGGTCAAACATTTGTAGAGACTTTAAAAAATGAATTGAAAGGAAATAAATCAATTTATTTTCTTGAAACCAGTGCTAAAACAACCATAAATGTCAATAAAGCGTTTAAAAAGATTATTGAAGAAACTTTAAAGATACAAGGAAAGATTTAGAGTCCTCAAAACAAATTACAGAGAATAGGAGTTTAGCTAAGGAGTCTTGATCAATTTGATTCGAACTTTAGTTTCATTAACTTCAAAGGAGTTTAATATAATTTATACAAAACTAAAAAATTAGCCCTTGTTACTTTTCA
>JBHLLE010000577.1:0-3396 GCA_048885945.1 Candidatus Hermodarchaeota archaeon
AAATAATTTAAAATTATTCTATATAATAGAATTTTATCTATATTTTCCTAATTTTATCTAATATTATTAATTTTAAGCTTAATTTAAGATGTTAATAAAAAAATATTTTTTACGCTCATGAAAAAAAGATACGCTATTCTAATTTCAATTTTTATTACTTTCGGAATATCTATGACTAAAAATTATATGTTTTTACAAATGACTCAACTAGATCGGATTGAATTCGAAATTCGTGACATTGAGTTTGACGATTTTGCTTATTGGCTCGACGATATTGATAAGAAAGAAGTAAAAAATTCGAATTACGATTTAATGATTATAGATTACTCTTCAGATGGGTCGGAGTCAGAAGAATTTTCCAGTAAAGATATCGATTATATGAAGTCCTCTGGAAGCAAGGAAAAAACATTAATCTCTTATATTAGCATTGGAGAAGCTGAAGATTATCGTTTCTATTGGGACGATTCCTGGGATGAAGGTAATCCCGAATGGTTAGGTGAAGAAAATCCAGATTGGGAAGGTAATTATAAAGTTAAATTTTGGATGAGTGGTTGGCAAAATATCGTATATAATTACCTAAATCGTATTCTCTCGTCTGACTTTGATGGAATATATATGGATATTATTGACGCGTACGAATATTACGAAGATGATGTTATTCATTCTGATTGGTTAATGATTGATTTTGTTGAAAATATTTCTAACTATGTAAAAGGTATTGAAGGAAAAGATTTCTTGGTTTTTGTACAAAATGCAGACGAACTTTTATCTAATTCGACATATTTATCTCATATTGATGGAATAGGGCGAGAAGATTTATTTTTTGACGATGACGACGAAACTGACGAAGAAGAGCGTGAGTATTCAATTGATAATTTAAACGAAGTTTTAGAGGAAGATAAAGCTGTTTTAATAATTGATTACACCTCTGAAAACAAGTATGACTTTTACAAGTATAGTATCGATAATGGCTACCTACCTTACGTCGCTGAGAGAGATCTGAACACATTAAAGGAGTACTGGATGTATAAAGCAACTTAAATCATTATTAAAATTTTCAAACAATCTCTTACAGTTCATACAAAAAAATATAATAAAAATAATAAAAGTTTAAAAATAGTTTTTCTATAATTGAGATATTTCAGTTAATTTTCCACAAAAGCAATAGGTCGCATCCATGCTCCATCTCCATTCTTAATATTTATCGGAAAAGCAACAAGATAAACCTCTTTACCTACAATTTTATCCAAGTTAGTTAATAATTCAATAATTATTGGATAATTATTAAGGTCTTTAAAAATCTTAGGATGATCTACAAGATAAGGATCTGTAGATGGTGTATCCATGCCAATCAATCCAATCTGCTTTTCTAAAACCCAATCTATTGCCTCCTCTGAAAAATGGGGATGATCCATATTAAAATACATTTCGTTAAATGGATTCAGGTATTTATCCCAACCTGTATGTATGAGTAAATTGTCTCCTTTTTGTACGCCTCTTTTTTCAAAATCAGCAGCCAAAAAATGATCTCCCAGTTTTTTATCTGTAAAGTCTAACACTTTGCACCAGCCCATATATCTCTTCAAAGGAATTTCATCTAGCTTTTTTCCATTACTATTTAAATGGAAAGGTGAATCAGTATGAGTTCCCTGATGACCAGACATGCAAAAATATTTCATATTGATTGTTTCTTCGATCCCTCGTTTCCGACCTTTTACAATCCAATCATGTACTATACATCGGGGTTCTGCGCTCCAAATAGGCATATCATCGAATATAGGTAAGGAAAGATCTACCATTTTCATATTTTTAAAAATATCTTCTCTCATAAGTTTCAATCTAAATATTTTTGTTATATCTTAAAAAAACCAAACTGTCTAAAATATTTTTCATTCTTTTTTAAAAAAGTACTGGATGAATAAAACCACCTAAATTATGTGGTTTAAAAAAAAGTTAGTATCATAATTACTTTAATAGGAAATTTTACATAATTGTATAAGCTTCTTTTTTGAATATAAAGAATTTGTTTGAATAGATTTTTAAGAACAAAGAAATATATATATGATTAAGCTAATTATCTTTACTGATTTCTTTTTTTTTTTATCAAAAATATATCACAAGGATAAATAATAAATATAAATGGGGTTTAGCTTTGGTTAAAGTTGAAATTATATGCCCAAATTGCTCAGAAAAAGGATATATAGATATATCCACAGATGTTAAATCTGAAGCATCTAGAGGACTCGTAGCAGTGAGTATAAAGAAGGATATTGTTTGTTCACATGAATTTATTGCATATGTTGACAGAAATTATGTAGCTAGAGATTATTTTATTGCTGACTTTAAAATACATACACCTATAATAACAGATACAAAAAATTTCAAAGAAATTAAAATTCCTGAAAAAAAAGGATTTGATGTAGACTTAATTAAACTTAATATCTCCGCTTTTTTAATGACTTGTATACTTAATGCAATTTTTACAAAAAAAAAAATAGTTTTGATAAATGAGAACGATTTTTTGAGAGAACAGATCTTTAATTTCTTTAAATATATTACAGAAGAGACTTTTGATATTGATATGGCTATATATTCTGAAGAAGAATACGAAAAAATTAAAGATAAAGAGCCAAATTTTGTAAATTTTAACCTTCAAGAAATATTTTATCAAAACAAATTAATAAATTTAAATAAATTAAAAATTGAAAAAAAAATAGTACAAGAATTTTATACTGAAGTAAATTCTAAATCTAGCTTAATTGTTTTAAAAAATGAAATCTATAAAGCTTATTACATATCAAATTTAATAAAAGAGTATATAATACAAAATAAAAAGAAGAAAACGATTTATTCTAAAAAAGTAATTACCTATTTAAAAAATGCTTATAAAATCAACTTATCTATACAATATCTAAATTTTATTATAGATATTCTAAAGAATTATTTTAGTATTTCTATAAATCTTCGTTTTCCTAATGTATCAAATATATGGTAATTCTCAATATTTTAATTTATTAAAGAATCTATGAAATTTTATGATATGTTCTGATTTTTATTTAGAGATATTTTAAAGGGATAATTAATAGATTTTATAAAAAAAATGTAATCAAAATTTTTTGAAAAATAAATTTAAATATAATGATAATGAATATTTTTACACAGAAGCAATATTTTTATTTAAGTAAGGGGGATATAGTTTAAATTATTGATAAATGATAATTTTAATTACTTAGAGATATAGCCTAAAAATGGAAACTGAACAATCAATTATATGCAAAATTGGAGGTCACGCTAATTCAAGACCAGAAATAATAGTCTCTTACCCATTACTTACGCTTTTACCCGAACAAGAAAACGAATTGCTTTCGAAATGTCTTCCTATGGGTTCAAAAATTG
>JBHLLE010000578.1:0-3384 GCA_048885945.1 Candidatus Hermodarchaeota archaeon
TCAATTTTTTTACTAACTAATAAATGAAATTTAATATTAAATACTATTAAACTTTTGAAAAAGAAAGTAATGATTTAAGTTATCTTAGAAATGCAAAGACATAGATCTTATAAGTCTTAAAATTTACCTATAAATTAACTCCTATCTTCAATTTATTTTTATTCAAAATTAATATTTTACCATTTACTTTTTCTTTCTATTTAAAGTAAAAACTACTTCACTCTTTTTCTATAAATATCTTCTTTAAACTCTAACTAGGTGTGGTTGAGCAGGATAATTGGATATATAACGCAAGAAAAAGTCTCGTAGAATCGACACTTAAGGAAATTGACCTTTCAAAAACTCCCAACGAAGTGTATTTAAGCGTGTTTTGTGCGATTGCTAAAATAGGGCTTCACATAAAGGCGAAAAATTTAGAACTGTTGAAATCTGATATGTGGCAAAAAAAGGAAGACCATCCTAAATTAATGGAACAATTGGAAACATTTCTGTGGGAGCAGATAAAATAGGAGATATAATTTTAAAGTGTATTACATCTTTTTATTTCCTGAGATAAAATATCTTTTCGTAACTAAAAAAATATAGTCAAATAGGGGATAAAAGCATATAATGTTATTACTAAATTAAAAATTTCAATAATATATGTATAAAAGTCATTTAGAAGTTTGATAATTATCTAAATAAAAATCATTAACATCAATATAGATTGTGTAAATATCTTCTTCGTTAACGCTACTAAAAAATTGTTCTAAGATTTGTCTTGCCATTTGGATTTTTTTATCGTTATGATATATTATTGCTTTAAAAAACTTCAGGTAATTATATCTCGTTATGTAGAATTTTTCGGGAATTAAGTTATCAATTAAAACATCTATGTATTTAATAGAATCTACGGGAAATTGGGATATTATTTTTCGATTAAAATAAATTTTTTCTAAAATTATTTTATGAGAGTTTTTATCGTTCCAATCAATTGAATGGATTATCTCTTTAAATAATATTATTGCAAAATTTAGGATCTCTCTCTCGTATTCTTCTAAAAGCTCGTGATTTAGAATATCTAATATAGATAATCTAAAATATATGGGTGGGTTGTTCAATTTATTAAAGTCTATAAGTTGGTCAATTTCATTAAAGAATTCAAGAGGTCTAATCTCTTTTCCCGCGTCTAAATCAGAAATAATCTTACTCAATACCCATGTCTTAAAATATTTAATGTCCCACTTTAAACTTTCATCATCCTTAAACCACTTAAGAAGCTGATATGCACCAATCCGAGCTCCCTCATAACGCTTTTCTCTTAGATCTAGTAAGACTTTAAAATATCTTTTTTTTTCTTTTGGATAATCCTCTAATTTCTCAAGATATTTCATACTACTTGAAATTTTTTCGTCTAAATCGGAATATTTAAAACAAGTTAAAAGAAAGGATACATATCGTTCTTCTAACCATTTAACATTCCAATCCGATCTGATTGTTTCTTTATACTTTTTAAGTTCTTTATTCCTATAATCGTCAAGCATAGGTAAAAATTCGTTTAACTTCTTGGCTTTATATGCAATGTCTCCAAAGGTTTTCAATTCGTATTGTTCAATTTCGGGTTTTAAAATCTCGTAAATATAATATTTGGTCTCTGGAAAGTTATAACTCTCTAAAATCAGCAAGAGGTTTAAAAACTCTGGTATTCTTCGATCAGCGTTTAAAAATCGTGTAATAAAGTCTAATAATTCGTGTTTCCAATTAAATTGCTTATATTTAATGAAATGTAAAACTTCAAATAATTGGTTGATTTCAAAATCTTTAGACGATTTAATGTAGCTTTCCATCTTTAAAGCCCATTTAAATGGATACCACGCTAAATTATTCTTAAAGTAATTAACGACCTGCTTTTCAATACTATAGATCTTAATTTTCTTACGATTTATCTTCCAAACAGTTTTAAATAAGTTATTTAAATTATGAATTTTGGAAACCCCTCTCTTGAATCTAATAAAATGAAGATTTAACAGAAGTGGAGTTAGAGAGTTTGGAATTAATCTATGCAATTTAATGTTCAATTCAATATATTTATCATAATCGTTTTCATAAAAGCAATATAGCACTTTTAAAAAAGTAGAAACAATAGGGTATGATTTTTCGAAATTTTCTTGATTTATTATTTCAAACATTTTATTAATGGACCCTGTAATCGCAAAAGAACAAGCTAAAATTAATCTATAATAATTCTTATCTTCTTCTGAAATAAAATTCAATTGATTTTGGAGGTTTTCAAATAGATTTTGTTGTTTTTTTGCTCGTTCTCTTACTAATAAGCTAACATTTCCAATTGACCTTTCAAGATTAGTCTTAAATATTAAGTTTTCTAAAAGATTTTCTCTCTCAAGTAGATTACTAATCTTTTTAAGACCTTTTTCTATTTCATTTTTATAATAATTCTTTCCTTTGATTTTTAGATGATCGGGAAAAGGTTGAATTAGTAATATAATTGCCTTTGCGTTAAACCTTATATCGTCTTTTAAATCTTCTAAAGATTCTTCATAGTTTTTCTTTGCTAACACTAAATTACTTAACTTCAAATAACATTCTGCGAGATAGAATTTATTTCTATTAAAAGGTGTAAGAAAAATATTTCTTGATTCTAAAATATTGGAATATATTTTAGATAAGTCTAGTATTAAGTTAAGACATAATCCATAATGTCGTTCTTTAAAAAGAAAATCAATCAAGCATTGTCGGATTTGATAAGGATCTTTCTGAGCGTTTATAATATTAGAACCTTCTCCATTAATATTATCGATTTTATCTGCTAAAATTAAAGTTCTTTCAATAACATCATTAACATTATTTGCAATCTTATCATAACAGTAAATTAAATCTTTTCCAATCTTAACCGCATTAATCTTTATATTTTCTTGAGAATATGGATTTAAAAGAAATTTTTCCATTATCAGAATTGCTTCACGATATTTTCCCGCTTCTTTATATAATCGAAATAGATTATAATCGTTTTCTTTCAGTAAATAGAAAGAAGGAAAGATGTGGTAAGGACTCGAATAATATTCTTTTTCTTTTATCTCTTTTACAAATTCAAGGAGTCTGAACGAATCTTCGTATTGTTTCTTTTTAAACAATAATAAAGCCATTTCTGTATTTGCCCATATATTATTAGGAGAGATAGTTAAAATCTTATTTAAACAACTCTCCAAATTTTTTTCTCTATCTAAAGCCTTTAAAATAATTGCTTTAATTTTTAATGGTAAAGTTGAACAGAATTCATTTTTTAATAGAGAATTAACCTCTTTCAACTTAAATCTCAAGATTGAAAGATGTTCCTCTCTCATTTCTTCAAAATCCTTAATGTTTCCTTCGCTTGTATCCCATTCA
>JBHLLE010000579.1:0-3381 GCA_048885945.1 Candidatus Hermodarchaeota archaeon
ATTAGGAAATTGTTTTAATTTACTCATAATATAGATTTATATTCCTTAGTTGTTATATAATATTAAGTAATTAAAAAAAATAAAAAAAAAATATTAAAAGGTGTGTTTAAGACGTCAATAGACACCAAAAGTTTCGACAATATCCTTTCGAAGATTATTAAGTCGGAGAGCGGTATCAAAAAGGTTATTCTGGTGGATAGAACAGGATTAACAATTGCAAGTGTCTCGAAATTTTCCTATTTCCCAGCTGATGTAGATGGGATAGGAGCAATTGCCAGCGCGGTATTTTGTGCGTCTGAGGAACAAGGTAAGAACCTCGAGTTGGGAGAGTTGGATATTGTAACGAGCGAATTCTCCGGCGGAAAGATATTTGCAGCAAGTTGTGGACCTAAAGGAGTCTTATGTTTAATAAGCGATCCGGACATTAACATTGGCTTAATTAGATTAATCTTAAAGCGTTCTGGTGATGAGTTAAGAGAGATATTAGATGAGTTCTTATCTGAGATTCCGGAAGCAATGGATAGCGGACTTGATTTAAGTGATCTGGATGAACTTACTCCTGACTGACTTCAAAATAACAAAATCTTTAATCAATTAATCTTTTTTAAAATAATCTTCTTAAATCTAGAATTAATTTGTCAAGTCTAAATTCTTTTTTTAAATGTGAAGTTTCCCTTAATTAGAGGAGATTATGTTCTTTGATGATTTCTTTGTAATGGTCGCGTTCGCGTCTAAGTACTTTTATCTCTTTTTTTAATTCTATTAGAGTTTCTGTTAAATCTGTCTGGGCATTTTCTTCTGAAGAGACTTTTTTATTTAAATTTCTTAATTGAAGTTTTAAGTCTGCAATACTGTCGATATAGACGTTATTTTCTCTTTTTAGTTGATCAATTTCTTTTTCTAATTTGAGGTTTATTTTTTTAAAATTGTCAATTTCAATCGACTTATCTATTGAATCTCCTTTAATCTTTTTGGCTTCTTTAATTTCGCTCTGAATTTTTTCTAAATTTTGATTTAGTTCTTCTATAACTAGATCCTTAGTTTCCAAGTTTTTTTTCAGTTCGTTAATCAGATCTGTTTGTTCTTGCATATCCACGTTATTTTGAGAAGAGAAATCGGTCATTTTCTCAATAGTTTCTTTTAAGGTAGCGTTTTCTTCTTCTAAGTGTTTACACTTTTCATCTAAATCTTCTAAATTAGATGTTTCAGATACTGTCTCAGTAATTCTTTTAGTAAGTTCTCTAATCTTTTCGCTCTTTTCTTTGACAAGCATGTCTAAAGTCTCTATTTCTCCTTTAAGAACTTCATTTTCAAGCTTAAAGTATTTAGCGTCCTCGCTTTCTTTTTGTGGATGGTTATGTGGATTTAATTCAATTTTCTTTAGTGGTTCTATTTCTTGATTTGAAATTTCAATTGTTGGTTTGTTAGGAATAGGTATTATTTTAGTAGTTTCGTCCTCGTTATATTCTTCCCAATAAGGTTCCAAATCGCCATTTTTCAACATAATAAAATACTTTTCGAGTAGGGTGTTAAAATCTGCCTCATTACTTTTTGGTAATATTTCGTGAGCAATTTTTCTTAAAAATCCTTCAAACTCTGCAGTAAGTTCGCCATTTTCTATTTGATCGTTAGAAAATATTGCTGTAATAGCAAAGTCTGGTTTACCCACAAATAATTTTGAATTAAATCCTGTAAAAAAGCTTGCTACGGTAAAGTCTTTTATTTCCATTTGGAAAAAGTTTGGTTCGTTTTTGTCCATTCGGTGGAGGGTATATATATTCATCAAATCTGAAGGTTTAATTTTAAAGCTCTCAGAAATGTTGTCAGGATATTGAGATTTGATATATGCTTCAAAATTTTCGTTAAATCCTAAGACCATAATACCTTTCATTCCATACTCCCTCAAGAAATTAAATGTGTGAGCTAATATAATCGTATATTGTTTATTATAGTAACAATCATCTTTATTATTTGTATCTTTCTTAAAGTACTATTTATAACGAAAGAAATTTGCAAATAATAAATTTAGTTGTATTAAACGATGAAATAATCGTAAGACTAAAAGACTTGAGAGAGGCATTCAATGGTTTTATTGACATCTGTAGCTAAATAGGATTGTTTAAAAAACGAAGCAAAAAATTTACGGTCCATGGGATTGAAGAATTTATACCCAAATTTTTTCCATTCCGTATCTCTGTTTAATGGAGCTAATAAGGAAATTGAATGGTCTTCCACTAAATTAGTGAAATATAGAGGAACTTCTTCCTTTGTACTATTTTTAATTAAGGTTAAAAAGATATTATCATTGAAGATACTCCAATTGTTTTCAAACTGAATGCAAAATCTTTTGATATCAATCTTATTATCAATAATCATTTTAGCTATTGCTTCTATACCCGTATCGTAAGAAGAGATATTATTTTGGTCGTATATTGGATTTGAAATAATTGTACTTGGTAAGAACCTAGCGTCATTCTTTATTTGAGGCGTATTATATTCTGGAAGAACTCTTATTTGATTTAAGCCAAGGATATTCTTAACGTCTTGAACTGTTCCTCCTGAATCAAAAAATTGTTTATTTATAATATAAATCATCAATTTTTCCGCATGAACATCACCAAAATAAGGATAATCTGATGCAAAAAGAATGTATTCAGACCAATCTCTACCATCAACATGAATTTTGTTGTTATCTTTAAACCACTTTCGAAAGTCTTTAAAAAAGTTCCCTGCCCCTTCTCCGTGGAGCATTGAGAGATCACCATACGTATTAGGTTGAACTATTGTATTATAGACATCGTGGTCTCCAATATTTCCTTGTGCAAAGTGTGCTATAATAGCTTTAAAATGAGGTAATAGTTTTGGGTATTTAGATTTTAACGCATCTCGAGTTGCGGAAATTAATTCTCCAATTTTAAGTATCGACACCTTACCTCGAGTATCAAAAATTATTGGCATGGAATATTTAGCAGCTTCAATGAGAACTCTTATCGCCTCTTCCGAATAGATATTATCAATCCATCCTTCTGAACGAGGATGAAGTTTTAGACCTCTTAATCCTAAAGCTTCTCTCATATACTTAACTTCGTTGACTGCTTTCTCTCCTTCCATAGGATCACATCTTCCATAACCAATTAACTTCATGGAAAAAGGAAATCTAGTAGTAAACCGCGATACATTTATATTACTTGCTCTATAAAGGGCTTCAGGGCGCTTATCCCGAAAGACAGTTCAAGGATAACCGTAGCCGGCAGGATCCTGTCCGCGGACCGGATGGCGCTTGCGGGCATTCGCGCCCAATGCACCTGTATGGCCATGGGACAGGCCATGGGCGCTGCTGCGGCGCTTGCGGTGAAAAAAGGCGTTCCTTCGAGGGAAATA
>JBHLLE010000580.1:0-3375 GCA_048885945.1 Candidatus Hermodarchaeota archaeon
TATTACTCTAATTGTTGATTCAACATCTGTTATTCGCATCCCACCTACAATATCCACACCATAATCAAATAAAATATCCGGAAGCATGCTTGCAGTGGGTCCAATTACAATTAATTTTCCCGCTTTCTTTTTATATCTCTCTAAAATGTCTAATATTGTATTATTGATTAGTGTTGTTCCAGTACAAAACAAAATATCTGTTCTTAAATCTTCATCCTCTATTTGATTAATGTCATTATAGTTAGGAAATTTTCTGAAGGCTTCGTTTATATTTTGAAGATTTTCAATAATTGTTATAGAATCTGTTATTCGCCCAATATTTTTAATCAATGGCCTAATTTGCCCTACAAAGGTAACCTTTGTATTATCTTTTATTTCTAAATAATCGATTAAATTTCCTTTAATTTTACGATATGGATTCTGTATTTGTAAGATATGTTGAGACATAGCATTTAATGTGGCAATCCCGATAATCTTTTTAATACTTGGTGGTCCATAGGACCATTCTAATAGTTCCCCAAGCTTTTTATTAGTAAGTGAACCAGCAAAATTGATTTTGCTACATTCAGATTCTTGGATAATCGTAGGTAAAGTATAGGCTAATCCTAACAATGGGTCGTAAGCATAAGCAAGTAATTCGACTCCCGTATACCCTAAGCCAATTACCACTCTTTTTATTTTTGGTGTAATTATTCTGTGATATTTATATATACTTTTGATGAGATCTACCGTCTGTTCTAATATCATAGAAACAACTTAGGAATTTCAATGAATTCTAAATAAAAAAAATACGAATAGAGTCTTAACTATTCTGGTTTTAAGAAGATCTATTATATAAAAACCATAAATTATTATTAAAAACTAATCATACTTAATTAAAAATTTTAAAATGAGAAAAATGGTTAAAAATAAAATAAGACCAGGAGTATACTTATATCCTATGCCAGTTACCTTAATAGGCTCAAATATCAAAGGTAAACCAAACTTTATGCCCATTGCGTGGACTTGTATTGTTGAACATAATCCACCAACAATTTTGATTTCTGCTTCTAGTAGTCACTATACTAATGTAGGCATAAAAGAAAACCAAACCTTCAGCGTCAATATACCTTCAGAAGATATGGTAAAAATTACTGATTATTGTGGTCTTGTTTCGGGAAAACAAACGGATAAATCTGAGTTGTTTAAAGTATTCTATGGGGATTTAAACACGGCTCCTATGATTGAAGATTGTCCAATAAATCTCGAATGTAAAGTAGAGCAGACTATTGATGCTAAAAAAGGGCACGACCTTTTTATCGGAGAGATAATAAACGCGTATGCTGAAGAGGGAATTCTGAGTGGAACTGTACCAGATGTAACTAAATTAAAGCCATTGATTTTTTCAATGAACGATAATAATTATTGGAAACTTGGAGAACATATAGGACGTGCTTGGAGCATAGGTAAAGATTACAAATAAAAATAAATAGAGTTAATTATAATAACAAAATATACTTAATATGGAATATCAATTTAAAATAATTTTAATTGGCGATCCAGCTGTAGGTAAAACCAGCATAATTGATAGATTTGTGCACGACGAATTTTCAAGTTCTTACCAAATGACGATGGGTGTTGATTTTTTAAGAAAAGAAATTCAAGATAAGGATTTTAATGTTAAATTAACTATTTGGGACATCGCAGGTCAGGACCGCTTTAAATTCATGAGAAAAAACTTTTATAGAGGTTCAAAGGGAGCTCTACTAATATTTGACCTGACGCGAGAAAGCACATATCAAGGATTAATAAAAAACTGGTATCCTGAAATGAAGCAATTTTTAAATGTAAACATTCCATTTATCTTAATTGGAAACAAAGTGGATCTTATTAAGGATACTGGAAGGATTGTAAATGCCGATGACGCCCGAGCATTTGCAGAAAATAATAATAGTATATATATTGAAACCTCTGCTAAAACAGGGGAAAACGTCGAAAATGCTTTTAAAGAATTAACTCGGAGAATTAAGGAAAAAATTAAATGATGAAAATATAAACCATCTTCTAAAATACTTATCTTAATATAATATTCTCATATACCTAATTATTCGCGAAAGGTCTGTTTCACGATGATTAACTGTTATAAAACATTTAATAAAACTAAAATTAAAGATTAATAGAAAAAATAAATTGTTAGGTGTCAAAAATACCAATTTTTCAATACGAAGACATTGAAGTTAACTATTTAAAAAGAGGGAAAGGAAAGCCTTTAGTATTATTGCAAGGTTTAGGACAAACTATCGATAGTTGGACGTTTCAAATTCCTTATTTTAAGCGTAAAATGATGGTGATTGCCTTAGATAATAGAGGTGTGGGAAAAAGTTCTAGGCCCAACTATCCTTATACAATGGAGATGTTTGTCAATGAAACTAAAGCACTCTTAGATTTTTTGGAAATCAAGGAAAAAATTCATTTAATGGGTGTTAGTATGGGTGGGATGATTGCGCAAAATTTTGTGTTAAAATATCCCGAAATGGTTAAGACGCTTATATTGTTGGCGACTTCGCCAAAAATGGATCCAACTTCTTTGATAGATGAATATAAATCATTTGATAAAATGGATGTTGAAGATGTCTATAAAAAAAAGTTAGAACTCATGTTCTCAGATTCTTTTATTAAGGATATTGCTAAAGATGAAAAATTAACCGATCTTTTAAAAAAAAAATTAGTTATTGAAAGTACCACTACAATTCAAGATTATATTAATCGAGGTGCTGCTATTTCAGGTCACAACACTCGAAAGCTACTCAATAAAATCCAACAACCTACTCTTATCCTTGCAGGAACAAAAGATAAATTAATCCCATACGAACAATCAGAATTTTTGCATTCTAAAATTCCAAATTCCAAATTAGAACTAATAGCTGATTATGGACATGGTAGTGTTTTAGTTGAAAGTCCAGAAAAGATTAATGGGATAATCTGGGATTTTATAGAAAGTCATCTGGATTAGTAATATTCTATTTTTTTATTAATTAACAAAAAAAAAAAATAATAAATTTAATATTAGAGTTTTTTATAATTCAATAGAAATTCAATGAATAAGCAGGCAAAGATAAAATCTAAAGACCCTAAAATTACAATAATTATAAAGAGATCACCCAATAGAAAGTAGATTACACAAAATGTGAAAAAGCAGAGCTTGCTTATAACACCTAATATTGCAATTCCATGATTTTTGTCTATATTTAGACCTAAGATAATATATCCTATTCCATATGTAAAAATTAAACCTAATAAAGCGTGCAAAAAGAAAAGTGTTGGTGGATATGATGTTCCAAATGAGGAAAAAATATGTGGGTCTAAAATAGATATGGACATAAATGAAATCGCCAT
>JBHLLE010000581.1:0-3360 GCA_048885945.1 Candidatus Hermodarchaeota archaeon
ATTAATGATTGATATAATATCACATAAAAATATAAGAATATAAATGATTACATAAATATAAGTCGATTCACATTTCACGTTTTTCCTATTACATTTGAGCAAAATATTTATATATTAGTATCTGTAAAAACGATTAAGAAAACACCGTTGATTAGCAGTAATTTAAATTTTTTTAAAAGAAGTATTCGCGATTAAAAGACTCTTTTTTTAAAATAATTTAAGTAATGATTTCTAATTCTTGAGGGAGATATCCATACGATTCATAGAATCTTTTTTTAATTTTATTTAAATGGTAAAAGTGTGTTTGAGGTCCACTCGTTTCTATAACAAACGAACCAATTACAGAACCTAAACGACACGAATCTAATAAAGTCATTCCTAAAGATAAACCCGATAAAATTCCTGCTCTATACCCATCCCCCGCACCAGTTGTGTCTTTAATTTCCTTTGGTTTACATATAGGAATATTAATCTTATATACATCTTTATCATCCTTATATATCAATTCAGAACCTTCTTCTCCTCTAGTAATTATAATAGCGCGAAGGTCTTTTATGATATCGTCGATAGTACTCTCTAATTTTATTTCAATTTGTTTAATTTCATATTGATTTCCAATTAGAATTTCTGTCTTATTTATTGCATTTAGAAGTAATTCTTTTGGAAATAATGGAGTAACTTGACCAGGATCAAAAATAATGGGAATCTTTAATTCAAATAATTGATCTTGAAATCTCGTCATTGCTTCTACACTCTGAGTTGAATTGATAGCAAAAAGATATTCTTCTGGATCGTTAATTTTCGATTTTAAAGTAATATCTCTACACTTATCTAATGCGCCTCCATGAAATATGATCATTTGATTAGTTTTAATATCGTTTACAATATAACATGCTGCCGTAAACAGTTCATCGTATACATCCACCCCTAATTCGATATTGTCAAACCTTTCTATATGTTCTCGATACCCTAATTGGTCGAAATCAGGACCTACTGCACCAACCAGTGATACTTGGACTACTTTCAATAAACCAAGATTATAAGCGATATTCCCTGCTGTCCCACCAAAATGTTGAATTCTACTATTAGCCGTGATAGTAGATTGATAATCGCCTTTTTCGTGGTCGATAGCTACAGCATTGCAGAAATTTTCTTCAAAACCCATAATATAATCAAAGGCAAGACTTCCCAAAACAAGTACTTTATTTTTTTTTGAACTCATGTTTGAATCAAGATAATAATATTAATATTGTTTATGTAAATCATGCTAACCTTAAGAGGTCTTTGAATATATTTTAAGGCTTATATGAATTAACGGAGTGCATTTTAAATTATGTTGCATTTCAAGCAATATATGGAAAAACTTCTCTCTGCCTTAGAAACCTTAAAAAAAACCGAGATAAAAACAATTATTGATGATCGTTTAAAAGAATTTTCTAAGATTAAAGACTCTAATTCTGAGGATATCTTTAAAGAACTTTGCTTCTGTATAATGACAGCTAATTGTGGAGCTGAAAAATGTATTGAAGTTCACGAAAAAGTAGACAATAATTTTCTTACAGCATGTCAATCTGAGATTGCAGAATTATTTAAAGAATATGGATATCGCTTTCCTAATCTACGTTCTAAGTATATTGCAGAAGCACAAGAGAAAAAATTTGAGTTATTTGAAAAAATTCAAGAAAAAAATAATTATGAAGAATTACGTTCTTGGATAGTAAAAAATATTAAAGGTATAGGCTATAAGGAAGCTAGCCATTTTCTGCGTAATATTGGGTTTACCAATTATGCAATAGTTGATTTTCATATAGTTGATTTGCTTGTAAAATATAAACTTATTGAAAAGCCGAAAACTATGAGTAAGAGTAATTATCTGAGGATGGAAGAAATCCTTAAACAAATTGGAGAAAAAGCTAACTTAAATATGGCAGAATTAGATTTATATTTATGGTATACTGAAACAGGTAAAATTTTAAAATAAGTAAAATTTTAAAGGAGATACTTATTAGAAATTTATTTTCTTACTGGCATCTAGGGAAATCGTTCCTAATGGTATGTCTGCTTCTAATTCCGAGTTTTTTAATTTCTTCTTGATGACTTTAGCTCCATTATCGTTCATCATTATCTCTAAGAAATTATGATAGAGCGCGATAATATTATCAGAAGCTAATTTAAAATAGATATCCTTTTCGGATATGTTAATATTTAAAATTTCATAGATCCCTTTTAGGGCTTCTTTTATACTTTCGAAATTTTTTATTGCTTTATCTGTGGTATCCATTGCTATGTTAGGTTTTATCATCTTATATTACCTCCTTAAATAGAAAAAATGTTTCAAGTTTTTAAATTTGTATAAATATTCGTAGTTTTGTTCCAATACAACGAAATAAAATTCTCAATGCAAAACATTTAAATATAAAATTTTAGAAAGTAAAGAAACGAGCCTTCTAAGAAGTAGGACGATTATAAATAATTATTTTGAGATTAAAATTTATAAAAGAATAAGTTAATATTTACATTAATTTAAACGGAAATTCTTTCTTGGCTTCTTTCTCGTCGTATTCTATCTCTCTCAATTTTATTCTAACTTGACGAGGAGTTGATGTTTTCTTCAGGATTTCAATTATATTAGTATGTAATGCTTCTAAATTATCCATACCCGTTTGAAAATAGATATCTTTTTCTTGAAAGTTTATTTTTAAGATTTCGTTTAATCCTGAAATGGCTTCTCTAATTTTATGATAATTTTCGTAAGTATCTTTATTTTCATTTATATCCATTTTTTTTAAACCAAGTAAAAATTTTTTTTCCTATGAAGAAAAAGGGAATTTTAATATTTAAATGTGACATTTTTTTGTCGTTTCTCCTAATGGTCACGAACTTTTCCGGAACGCTTGGTAACGAAAAAGGAATTTTAATTAAGAAAAATAGATACTTTTTTATTTTAATATGTGTAGAAGCAATAATTTCTAATTAAGATTGTGATCGAAATTAATACATCCTTTCCTATTTCGTTACTTCAAGGTTAAGATATGATCAGATTTTATCACTTTAACGGAGAAATCATGTGATTTTGATAATATTTTCTCGCTATTTTAATTCCTACAAAAATCATAATGATATTAAAAACAAATGAAAAATCCTAATATTTTGAATTAAAATAATTTTTATAGGAGTAATTTGATAATTTAAGTAATTAATATAAATACGCTAAGTTGAGAGAAATTTATGAAATATGCATTATTGTTTAACGTGCTTAAAGATGGTGAAATAGAACCAATGGAATGGGGAAAAGAAAGTTTTAACCCTAATCAATCAATAATTATGTTAGAAGAGTTTACTCCTGCAGTTTGGTTATGG
>JBHLLE010000582.1:0-3352 GCA_048885945.1 Candidatus Hermodarchaeota archaeon
CCTTTTGTTTGAGCGTGTTCTGAATCAATAGAAATAATCTTGAATGTCTTACAATATCTATTTAAAGCAGTTTTTAAATATTTATTATGAGGTGAATTTAGATCATCATAAAATCTTTTAATTAAAGACTGAATAGTTTGCCCTATGTAAATCATTGGGTGGTCCCAATACTGATCTTTATTTGTATCAGTTATCCTATATACTACTCCGTAATAATTACCCCAATTCATTTTAAAAAACTATTTTAAAGTTTTATAGATATTATTAGAATTCTAATAACTACATTTATTTGATAAAATAATAACAGATTTTTTAAATTAATAAATAGAGAGTCTTGATTTAATAAAAAAATTTAAGTGTTTTTTATAGTTGGGTTTAAAATTATATAATTCGAACTTAAAATAAAATAAGAAGTTATAATTTTGGAATATATAAAATCAATATTTCTATTTTTTGTATAACTACTTAATCTTTAAAATAATATCATTTGATTGGATTAAATTATAGAGATTTCAATCTTTCTCTTTTTTCTTTCTTCCGTTGTTGTTTTTGTGGTTTTTCTTTAGGTTCTTTATCAAATTCTATGCTAATTGGAGTGGTATCGATTTTTTTCGTATTTTCTACAGGATTTATCATTTTTAATTCTTTTTTCGCGTCTTCAATTGGTTTTAGAAGTTTAATATCTTTTTTGGGATACTTCTCCTTTAATATTTCCAACTTCTTTTCAATTTCACCAATCATTTCAATAATCAATCCCTTTTTTTTGGGATTAATACATACTTCCAATCCCCCCGCTTTTTTCTCTGAAAAAACTATTTTTTCTTCTTTCATAGTATTGAGATGATAGTACACAGTTCCCTTTAATTCATTGATAATTTCGGGTATTTCTGCTTGTTTAATCGGTTCATTTTCTACTATTGTATATATTATTTTTCTGTTAATTGAATCCCTTAATAAAAAGTAAAATAATGCTTCTTCGGATTTCATTTCGTAAGGAAAATACAATGTATAATTCTTATATTCAAATTTAACTATGAATTCAAATTTCAATAATACTCCAAGATGCCATAGCATTTGACCAGTTCCTACATTCATATCATCCTTTCCAAATTCGGAAAATAAATTGTTTTTTAAAGCCGAAAAATTAACTCCAGGATATTTTTTTAGGAATTTGTAGATTAGATCTCTTATTTCATTTTCTAAAACCTCAGACTTAATTAGTTTTGAACCTTCAACGAGAATTTTATTTTCAAATAAGTGTTTTAATAATTTTTTTAGACCTTGTGGGTGCGTTTTAAGTCTGCGTCTTGCTGTGTCAAATAAACGCTCTATATTAAGTGTTTTATTTTTTCCTGCTAGTTCCTTAGCAATCTCCAGTACCGCTTGAGCTTCCGTTTGAAGCATCTTTGGTATGTTCGATGAATCGTTTATTTCCGCTTCCCCTCGTTGAAGTAATTGTCGTTATTGTAATCGAATTCTGGTTTTTTTTGACCTAGTTGCTTCATTAACTTTTGATATGATTTCACAAATTCGTTGAATGTACCTGTTGGCAATTGAGATATCTCAGAACGCACTAATTCTCTCTCTCCCTCGTTTTTAAATATCTTCTTAAGGTAACCTTCAATTTTTTGTGAATCCTCTCCTTTAATATTCAATATGTTCACGATCACCTGCTTATCCTTAATATCCATTATATCCACTTCCTCTTTAAAAAATCGCTCCCACTCTTTTTCGCTAAATTCTTTCGCTTTTCCTTTTATATCTTTTAAGCTAGTTCCACAATAAGAACAAAATTCAGCTGTGCTTGGAGTTTTATTGAAACAATATGGACATAAAATAAAACCCTTTTCGATGACTTTATCAGATTTTTTTTTCTTCCTTTGTTTTTTGGCCTTCGGTTTCTTTTTCTTCTTCAGTTTAGGGGGATATCTCTCGTCTCTTTTGGATTTTTTTCTACTTTTAAGACGCACAATATAAGAAAAAGTAGCAATAAGAGCGATCGATAAAATTATTACTGAAATTATTAAAAATTGAGTTAATTCTGCGTCCGATCCACCCCCTCCACTTCCACCATTACCACCATTACCTCCTCCTGGAAGACTAGGTATCCCGTCTGCAATATTAACTGTAAAATAGACTATATCTGACTCATATAAGGTTCCAAAAGTATCGTTTGCAAATATTTGAATATAATGGAAGCCATTTCCGGGTATTGGGATGGTAATGTTTCCTAAGATTGTTCGATTAGTCTGACCGTCTAAAGAATAGCCCATCCAATCGAGAATTGTGCTGTTTTCAAAACTGAGCAACAATCCTTCTTCTTTATTATCTCCTATATTATAGTTATCGTCCCAAGAATATCCAAGAGCATCAATATAAGAAGAATATCCTGATTTTGTTCCATCAGTATATATTCGAGAACTATTAAAACTATCAAAACCTAAATTTTGATAAAAAGAATATTCTCCATACGAAGTACCATTTAAAATAAAATAGTATTTGTCAGGATTTAGACTATTATAACCAGAATCATCGCAGCAAAAATCAATTCTAATATGATACCAAGTGTTATCGTAGGCTGGACAAATAGAATTCCAAGTTGTATCAAAATATTTAAAATAATCATCTGCTACTACAATATAAACGCCAGGAAATGTACCGCTTCTTAATTGAAAGTAGGTATTGTCAGTAACGTCAGAAGTTTTTATCCAAAATTCTACACTCCCATATGATTGTTCAGTAAATAAATTTTGAACTTCAGCACTATATCCTGGGCCTGCACCATTATCATAAAGCTCTAAAACTTGTGAATGAGTATCTTCGTTTTCTATAATTTGAGCAGAGCATCCTGTTCCCTCAATAATCGCCCAATCCTCGGGATGTGTACCGACTGCATCGTTTTCAAACCCATAGGTCGCGGGATAATACCCACTCATAGGAGAAGTATAGGTCTGATTTTCGGGTGTTATGAGATTTAGTTCTTGAAATGAAAAATATCTAATATCAGACTCGTACAAACTTCCCAATGTACTATTACTAAATACTTGAATATAATGCGCTCCATAATTCGGTATAGGAAGCGTAGTATTACCTAAGATAGTTCTATTAGCTTGACCATCCAATGAATATCCCACCCAATCCAGAACCGTGCTGTTTTCAAAGCTTAGAAGCAGACCTTCTTCTTTATTATCCCCCATATTATAATTTGAATCCCATGAATATCCAACAGCATCAAAATAATTATAAGACTCGTAGGTTCCACTATGAGACCGTAATCTAATTTGATTAGGAATATTATTAGTAGTAAAACTATAATCACCATATTCATTCCCATTGATTTCGACTTTCCATT
>JBHLLE010000583.1:0-3348 GCA_048885945.1 Candidatus Hermodarchaeota archaeon
AGAAGATATATTATACTTATAAAATATTCCATTTTAATATTTAAAAACTTTTTTCTTTTTCAATGTGCTTTGTATGAGAACATACAATTTTATAAGCCCACTTATTTCCCATTTCATGAAGATAAGTAGTATTAAATTTTACATAAATGTTAAAATTAATAATAGTTATGTTTATGAATTATAAGGAGGTTGAAGTATTAATCTCATCACCATTATACCCCCAAGATCGTAATATTTTCTCAGCTTTTCCAATAATTCTTTCTTCAATAAACTCTTTCATTGATACCACTTCGTCACAATGACCTGCTGCCATTGAAGCAATAGGAGAATCTTTTAATTCGTGATGAAATATTTTCTTATAAAATTTCTCGTTAAAAATATCTTGAGTTATAATCTTCTTTTTCCATAATTTTGAAGCAAGACTTTCAATAGTGGGCATAATAGCAGTACCAAAACATACAGCATCGGCGCCCATAGCCAGAGCTGCTAGAAAACCTCGAGCATCTCCGATTCCTCCTGCAGCTATAATGGGTATTTTCAATAATTTTTTTGCCATCGTCATATTTATGAGTGTAGTGTTTTGCATAGGATTTTTAAATCCTGTTCCTTCGACGCCGACAATAGTCACAGCATCGGCTCCCATATTTTCAGCAGAAATAGCGTGAGGAATGGTAGCACATTTATGTGCCCAATATGCTCCAGCATCGTGAAGCTTTTTACCAATTTGAGGTGATTGATATGCAGAGGTTGTAAAGAATCTTACACCATAATCGATAGCAATGTGAATAAATTCTTCATAAAAATCCTCCGGATGCCCAACTGCTCGCTTTACTATTTTCTGGGGAGGTCTTACTGTAAAATTCACACCCCAAGGAGAATTCGTTAGAGTTTTCATCTTTTTTAATTCATCTTCAAATTCTTTAGGTGTTGGATAATTTAAAGCGGTTATTATTCCAAGACCCCCCGCATTTGAAAAAGCAGCGGCAAATTCTGCCTTTCCTATCACTGCAAAAGCCCCCATTATGATAGGATACTTAGTATCCATCATCTCAGTTAACCTAGTTTTCCAAATCATACTTTCCACGTACATTTATAAAAGTTAAATAATAATCTTACTTCCCTATTTTTATTATTCAAAATAATGCATAAATTATTAAATCTGCATTTTCATCTTAAATATGAAAATTGTTTCTTTAAAATCATTTAAAATGAAGAAAATAACAAAAGGGATCGTAATTGGTATAATTACTTTTTCCATAGTTATCAGCTCAATTTACTATCTTCAATTAATAAACGAAATAAATCAAAAATCGAAGTCTAATGATAACGATTCGGATGATTTGACGATTATACCACTATCTCAAGATGTAAAAGGTATAAGACTTACATTCATTCATAATTTTAGTGAATCTATAGTTATTTCATGGTATACAGAACTAAATTCAACTGATCCTAAATTATCATATTCAATTAACCCTGATTTATCTGGTTCTATAGAAATCAAACCAAACTCATCTATAATTTCTAATATAGTACATTTTTACTATGCTGAGATTGAAAATTTGACTCCCAATAAGACCTACTATTATCAAGCAAGTGCTAATGAATATTATAAAAGAGAAATTATGAATTTTACAACTTTACCTAATGATAATGCACAGAACATAACATTTCTAGTCTATGGAGATAGCAGAACTCAAAGAATTGCAAGAAGTATTCTTGTACAAAAAATAATTGAGAGATTCAGAAATGAATTTCAATTTACAGTTCATTTGGGAGATATTATGGAAGATGGAACGCTTCAATATCGATGGAATAACTACTTCATAGATACTGAAGTTCTAAACGCTTATAAACAAGGGATTTATGTGGAGGGAAATCATGAGATGGGGCATTTATCAAACAAAATGTATGAAAATTTACCAATGATTAATAACGAAAGTAATCGTTATTATTGCTTTTCATACGCAGATATTGGATTTATAATTCTTAATTCCAACGATTATGAAGCTGGTGATGATACGCAAACCCTCTGGTTAAACGAAACATTATACGATTTTTCTCAGAAAAATACTTTTAATTTTGCATTCTTCCATCATCCATTATTACACGAGAGAATCGACCCTTACTTTAAAGAAAAATGGAATCCTCTGTTTGACAAATATAATGTAACGTTAATTATGTGTGGCCATAATCATCATTATGAGAGGAGTTATCCCATGACTAACTCGTCTACTTTAGAATACGATGATTCTGAAAATTTTAATTATACTAACATAAATAATTCGATATATATCGTTTCTGGAGGTGCTGGAGCGCCATTACAACCATTAAATGAAGGTTTATTTATAGCTGAAAAAGAACTGGCTTATAATTTTCAACTAATTAACTATGTAGAAGAAATTAATAAAGCTATTTTAAATATTGAAACCTGGGGGATGCCCTCTGATTATAGTAATCTCTACTTAATTGATAATATAACTATTTCAAGATCAATTTAACAATTTTAAATCTAATCAGTAAAGAGAATTTTCTATTCACCTATTATATTATCATAAAACAGGTTTACCTTTGGATATTCTTATTTAATACAATTTAAAAATATTTGAAGAAAGTTTAAATATATATAACTTTCTTCTTATAGGTATGGTGAACCTGGTATTTATTGGAATGGTTTTTGAATTAATTATTCTAATAATTGGTATAATTCTTATTATCCTAATCTTAAACAGATATAAAATAAAAAGAAATAAACCCACATTATTATTATTTATTATTTTTCTCAACTTATTATTAGCAGTTGTTTTTTCGTGGCTTTCCAAAATAATTGTTTTGACTACTGACTTAGATTATGTATACAATCAGCCTGGCATAAGATATCCTACAACTCCATCAGAATGGTTCTTTTTTAGAGTTGTTGATTTTAGAATTACTATTGTATTTGTTGCGATTGCTACTGTATTTTCTTATATCTTAAAAACAGAAATTTTCGAAGAGTACAATCCTATTCATAGAATTGTGGTATTTATCTTTGGAGCGTATACAATCTTATATGCGATATTTATTTACGAGCGTGGAAATACCTTACTAGACACGATAAATTTTATGAATATTTTCGTTTTTTTATCAGCAATATACTTAACTTTTATGGTAAAACTATTTAAGGCATACAAAAAGTCTACTGAATCGGAATATAAGCGCGCCTTTTTATCTTTAATTATAATGTGTCTAAGTTTCACTTTAACCTTTCTAAATACCCTAATTGATAGAATAACAATAATTTTGGGAAGCGAGGGATTTACTGTTTTCTACTTTTTAGCTTGGAGTTTTGTTATAGTGGGGTTTTCA
>JBHLLE010000584.1:0-3344 GCA_048885945.1 Candidatus Hermodarchaeota archaeon
ACTAAAGAAATCATTAAATTTGAAAAAAATTTAAAAATTATCTTTATAAGTGCAGATGCGACCGTTGAGAAGGATGCTCTTTCTGCGGGAGTAAAACTTTTTCTTAAAAAACCCGTTAAGCATGATATATTAATTAATTCAATAAATGCTTTAGTAAATCAACATAAATAAATTTAAATCCTATATGTATTAAAGTTTAGAAAAATTATAAAAAAGTAACCAATCCCTTTAGGGTGCGGCTTAAATATGGATGTACACCACAAAGGAATGCATATTATAGATTTTAATAAATTTTATTTTCGCTACAAAAGAAATAAAGAATATCAATTAAACGATATAAATTTAAAGATAGACGAAAATAAATTCATTTTATTGTGTGGTGAAACTGGATCGGGAAAAACAACCCTAATTAGGTCTATGAATGGGTTAATACCTCAGTTTTATCCGGGATTCTACCGTGGTAATGTATTAGTAAATGGAAAAGATACGAGTATAGCTCCTATAGCAGAATTATCTACGGAAATTGGCGTCGTTTTTCAAAATCCAGAAAATCAATTAATTTCAATGAATGTAGAGCACGAAATTGCGTTTGGACTTGAGAATCTAGGCGTACCAAAAGAGGTTATGGAAAAAAGAATACGGGAAGTTATTGAACTTACGGAAATTGACCACATATTAGAGAAAGCTCCTTTTGAATTAAGCGGTGGAGAACAACAGAGAGTCGCTATCGCTTCAATTTTAGCTTTAGAACCAAAAGTTCTCATTCTAGACGAACCAACCGCATTACTTGATCCTTATATGGCAAAAAAAATAATTAATTTATTAAAAAAAATCCAAATAGAAAAGGAAATAACTATTGTTATAAGCGAACACCGAATGGATTTAGTGGTTCCTAAAGCTGACGAAATAATATTATTAAATGATGCTCGAATTATTGAACACGATGAACGAGATAAAGTAATAAATGGAGAGAATTTTAAAAAATTAAAAATTAACAGACCAATAGTATATTCTATTTTTTCACGTTTGAAAGATAATAAGTTATATTCAAAAAATATTCCCACTTCAATTGAACAAGCAATAAAATATTTAAAATAATTATAATAAACTGATGAGAAGCCTTGACCGAAGAAATTCCATTAATTTTGGTTAATGATGTAGAGTACGCTTACCCTAATGGAGCAATAGCATTAAAGAATGTGAATTTAAAAATCAACAAGGGAGAATTAGTAGGAATAATGGGAAAAAATGGTGCTGGAAAGACAACATTAATAAGAACCTTTAATGGGTTGATACGTCCTACTAATGGCAGCATCTATGTCAATGGTGAGAATATTAAAGCTAAATCAATTGGTCAATTATCACAAAACGTGGGAATTATATTTCAAAATCCTCAACATCAAGTATTTTCTAATACTGTTGAGGAGGAAATCTTGTATTCTTTAAAGAGTCTTAATTTAAGTAAAAAAGAAATTAAAGAAAATACGGAAAAAATATTAAAAAAATTTAATCTCGAAAAATATAAAGAACGGTCTCCGCTGAATCTTTCTGGCGGAGAAACAAAAAAATTAGCAGTAGCTTCAATTTTTTGTCGTAATCCTGAAATTTTGGTATTTGATGAGCCAACATTAGGGCAAGACGCGAGAGAGATCGAGTTCTTTATTAATTTAATTGAGAATGAAATGAAATTAGGTAAAACTATCGTTATAATAACTCATAACATCGAATTTGCCATGGAATATTTACCTAGAACGATTTTAATGGCGGATGGAAAAATAATAGCCGATGGTCCGACAAAAATGATCTTAACAAATGAATTCCTAGTGGATACGACCTCTTTAATTTTACCTCAAATTAGTCAATTTACTAAATCTCTTATAAGTGCGGGTATTGAATGTCCAAAAAATATCAATTCAAGAAATGAGATGGTAGACTTTTTGATTAATTACCTAAAAGATAAAAACAATATAATAGGAAGTGAGAACGTATAATGTCTTTAGAATTTCTTAACGCATTCAAATTTCAAAAAAAGGATTCATTTATTCATAATTTAGATCCTAGAGCTAAATTATTACTTTCTATCCTTTATAGCATTTCTGCTTTATTATTTACGGAAATAGTACCATTACTACTTATTTTACTTACATTAATTCCTTTGATTTTAGTAGGAAAAATGTTTAAAGAATGGATGAAGAGTCTAAGAGGACTTTCATTTCTTATATTACTAATTATCGTATTAAATACGTTCTTTATCTCTCTTTCCTACGCAATTGCGATGATACTAAGAATATGCATTATGATAACAGCTTTTTCAATTTTTTTTCTCACAGTACATCCTAACGATTTAGCTTTATCCTTAATATCTATGAATGTACCATATCCGTACGCGTTTTCCTTCTCACTAGCTTTTAGATTTGTGCCAACAATTGCTAATGAAGCTCAAAATATTATGGACGCCCAACAGAGTAGAGGATACGAAATGAAAACAACGGGGTTAATAAATCAGATTAAAAACCTCTTTCCTTTATTAGTTCCATTGATTATTTGTTCAATTAAAAGAGCGTTTAACGTAGCGGAGGCTTTAGAATCTAGAGCCTTTGGGAGCAATATTGAACGAACTTATTATTATACGATTAAATATACCATAAAAGATTGGATCTTTACCATTTTTTTGGTTCTTTTTACGATACTCACAATTTACATAAGAATATTCTTTACTGTTATGCCTGAATGGATGTTGTGGGGATTACCAGTATGAACGTGAAAAATTTCAATATATCTGAAGCTAATTTGAACTATTATATCGGAATTGGTAGATTATCAATAAACTTAGATAATATATTGAATAAACAACATTTTTCTGAAGAATCTGAGGTATTGGATTTCATTTTTAAAATTATTGAACAAACTCAAGAAAAACATAATGAAGAAGCTGTAATTCAATTTTTTTCGGATAATTTTGTTATTGATCAAAATCATGTGTATAACGCTTGTTATTATACGCTCAAGGCTTTTGATAATAATTCAAACATTTTATCTAAGAAAAACTTGGAACTTTTTCTATATTTAGCTACTAATCGGCAAATTAAAATAGGAATCGATGCGTTTGGCATAACTTTAAGCGATTTAAAAAAAGGAACCTTATGTTATTGCATAATTTCATTTAAAGACAATGTTTTAGAAATCAATGACGATATATTAAATCTTTTATCTACTAAAGAAATCGAATTGGAGTTAAATTTGTCATCTGCAAGTAAACTACAAAAAATAATTGAATTTTTCGATATAAATGAAAAGCAACTAAATATAATTATCAAATATTATGGTAAAAATGAAGTGAATAT
>JBHLLE010000585.1:0-3344 GCA_048885945.1 Candidatus Hermodarchaeota archaeon
GGATTTTTTTGGATTAGAAAATAAGGAAGTTATATTAGATACTTCTATTCCTTCAATTGAATTAATAGAAGAACCAAATAAAGCCATAGCTATCTTAAAATCCATTGAGAATATTGATTTGATTGTAGCTCCAAGCGGATTTGGATTACCATTGAAAAATGTAACCGACATAACTGAGGACGACATATTTCTAATGCTTTTAAAATTCGATAAGAAGGAACAGAATAAATTAATCGGATTGGGCGAAATCCTTCGGTTGATGAAATTAGAGAAATTACCCGGAGTAATTATTCCAGGAGTTAAACATTTACCTACGATCCCTACTCATCGTAAAGTTAATAAGATTGATATGGGCACGGCAGATAAATTATGCACAGCTGTAACTGGGATAAGAGATCAATCCGAAAGGTTAGATCTCAATCCTAAAAGTACTAATTTTATAATGATCGAGCTAGGATACGGATTTACTTCTGTTTTAGCTATTGAAGATGGTCAAGTTATCGATGGAATTGGAGGTGCTAATATTATGGGATTTAGAGCCTGTGGAGGACTTGACGGAGAACTTGCATATCTAATTAATACAATAACAAAAAAAGACATTTATAGCGGTGGTTTGTCCTTCATTGCAAGGCATCCCAATTTAACCTCAAAACAAGTTATTTCACTAGCTAAAGAAGAAGCGCAAACAAAACTAGCTCTTGATGCGTATATTTCTGGGTTAGTTAAGGCTATTTACGCTATTTCTTCATCTTATTCGAATAAAAACAAAATTAGAGAAATATTGCTTGCAGGGCGATCGTCAGAATTGGAACCAATTAAAGAACAGATAAGAAATAAATTACAAGATCAATTCCCCATTAAACAGATGAGATCGTATGGAAAGATATCAAAACATGCAGCCCAAGGTGCCGCCTTTATAGCTAACGGCCTATTAGGGGGCGAATTCGAACCAATTATACGAAATTTAAAAATAAAGGAAGCAAAAGGTTCAATTCTTGATAATATATATATTCCTTTTAATAAAAATAAGTTATAAGTGATATAGATTAAAAGAATTTTAATAATTACAGGTCAAAGTAGCTATCCTATAATTAAGAATATTGTTTCTTCAATTGGAGATCTAGATATCGAGGTATTCAAAGCACCTATAACCATCTCTGCTTTTTTGTCTGAAAAATTAGTTATTGATATTCTAAAGGAGTTAAATCTTAAGAAGTATGATTTAATCCTACTCCCAGGATTTATCCAGTGGGATACAACAAAAATCGAAAAAGAAAATTCCATTGAAATTAAAAAAGGTCCCGAATTCGCATCAGATCTTCCAATGATTTTAAAAAATATAGATTCTGTTAAACTATCTAATAAAACAGCTGCAAATAAACTACTAGAGATTTCTGGTGAGCAAAATTATGAGGAAATTGTACGGGAACAAATTGAAATTGCGAAAGAGAATATAGGATTTCGTAACTTTTTTATTAATGAGCAAACCTCTAATTTAATGATTGGGAGTAATATCCCTCCCCTTATTATAGCTGAAATCGTTAATTGCCCAGAAAAAACCAACGACGCAATAATTAGAAAAGTTTCTCATTATATAGAATCTGGTGCAGACATTATTGATATTGGATGTGTAGCAAGTAAATCTTATCCAGAAAGGATAAGGGAAATAGTTCAACTAATCCGCAATAACTTTGATGTTCTAGTTAGCATCGATTCGATGGAAAAGGGCGAAATACTGGCAGCTGTAGATGAAGGCATAGATATGATTTTGAGTTTAGATTTAGGGAATTTTAGAGAGTTTCTAAACATTCCTCGAGATATCCCGATTGTGATTTTACCCACGAACGTTAAAGAAGCTTATTTTCCTAAAGAACCAGTAATTCGAATTAAGAATTTATTAAAATTAACTCAAAAATTAAGACAACACGGATTTACAAAGTTAATTGCCGATCCATTATTAGAGACTCCTATTACTCCCGGGATTTGTAAATCGCTTGAAGCTTATTTCCTCTATAAAAGACAAGTATCAGAAGAGAAGAACAAGAATCTGGAATCACCCCTCTTTTTTGGAATATCCAATGTGGTAGAACTTATGGATGTTGATTCAGTTGGGATAAATGGGTTATTAGCAAGTATAGCAGTCGAACTGAATATGGGAGTATTGTTTACTGTTGAACACAGCGCAAAATTAATGGAAGGAGTACGAGAACTTAAAGAGAGCGTAAAACTGAATTACTTATCAAAATGTAAGCAGAGTCCTCCAATTAATCATGGAATCAAGGTCTTCAGAGCCAAGGGTAAAACTAGTCAATCTTTTCCCGAATTAGATACCTCTAATGCAATATTTGTAAAAGACTACGATCAAGAATATGAGCTAGATAAAAATGGTTATTTCAAATTCTATGTAAATCACTATTCTAAAGAGATTTATGTATTATTTTTTTCTAACAACGATTTACTCCTCAAAATATTAATTGGGAATAATGCTGAAGCACTTAGCAAAAAAGTTCTTGAATTGGATTTAACTACAAATTTACAGCATATCAATTATCTAGGACGTGAATTAAAAAAAGCGGAAATCTGCCTGCTTTCTGGAAAACCCTATATTCAAGATGAATAAAAAAAAAAGTTATTTAATTTCAAAACATGTTTTAATATCCAATCCAGGAGCTAATAATGGAGCTAATTTAACTGAAGTTTTTTTTAGATTTTTTCTATGAATCTCAAGTGCTTCTTTACTTTCATATTTCTCGTAGAATAATACTGTATTTTCAAAACCCTTTCCCTTAACAGTATGAGGGATATATTCTAAAGTACTTGGTTCAGAAGATTTGACATTAGCTGCTATTTCTTTGAGAACCTCAATAGTTTCCTCCATTTTTCCTGGTTTAACTTGAACAGTAGCTATTAGCGTTATCATTTTATAACCAGCTTGATTTGGTTTAATAGTAAAATAATGATTAAAATTTAAAGAAAATGATTCTTCTATCGGATCATTTCATACAGAATTCTACCTTCTGAATTCTTGGGCGTAGGAATACCCAGCATATGTGAAAGAGTAGGAACGACATCGACCAAATTAACGATCGAATCTAATTTGATACCGTTTTCGGTTCCTGGTCCATTAATTATAAAAGGTATAGAAATCGAATAATTACCGAATTTAGTAGTCGGGAGATAATACGCATGAGCTCCGAAAAAAGATCTAGAAGTATCTACTACTGGTTTATCAAATTCGTTTTTAGTCATACTGCCTGCATTGAGTTTACTTAAGTTTCCATCGAATATTCCGTAGGGAGGCCTAAGAAAATAAACAACATCCCCAATTCTCTCTCCATTCAGTC
>JBHLLE010000586.1:0-3338 GCA_048885945.1 Candidatus Hermodarchaeota archaeon
TTTACGAAAAAGAGGATGAAACAGGAATTTGTACGTTAACTTTCAATATTCCAGAAAGAAGAAATGCCTTATCATTTATCTCTCTTTTAGAAATTGAGACCATACTTGCTCATATGGAAGAAGATAAAACCGCTAAAGTTTTGATTATTACTGGCTGTAAAGAAGCTAATGCGTTTACGTCAGGAGGATATTATAATGCTAAAATGTTAACAAATATTCCTCCTGAAATTAAAGAGGATATTAATTTAATGGATATGGCTCAAAAAAGGTTATGTTTGAAGTTTTGGGATTTTTCGAAGCCAGTTATCGCAGCAATTAATGGATTAGCAATAGGCGCGGGAATTACGTTGCCATTAGTTGGTGCTGATCTGATTTATATGGCTGAAGATGCGTGGTTAGGTTTTTATTTCGTAAAGAGGGCTGTTGTTCCGGAATTTGGGAACGATTTTATCCTTCCTTTTTACTTGGGATTTCAAAAAGCTAAAGAAATACTATATTTTGGGGATAAAATAACTGCTCAGCAAGCTTTAGAACTTGGTCTTGTCAATAAAGTACTTCCTTCCGAACAACTCTTATCATATGCAAAAGAACAAGCATTAAGACTTGTTCCCCCAAAAGGACCTTCTCTATCCATAAAATTAATGAAAAAAACCATGCATGCGTACTTCAGAGAGATAATTTCAAGTACTTTAGACTTAGAAAACGAAGGCTACAAAAAACTAATTAAAACCCATGATTTCCGCGAATCTACTACATCTTTAATGGAAAAACGAGAACCGATTTTTAAAGGAAAATAATTTTAAATATATTGACTGAGACCTATGTAACAAGATAAACTATTTTAGTTATATAATAGGTATAAAATGAATATTGAAGATATAAAAGATATTAGTTACGAAAAGGAAGAAAATGGTATCTGTACTGCTACCCTAAATATTCCTGAAAGAAAGAATGCGATGTCTTTTGTTACCTTTTTAGAATTAGTCACGATTTTAGACGACATGGAAGCTGACAAAAATGCTAAGGTTTTGATTCTAACAGGTAAAGGCGAAACCTTCACTTCAGGGGGTTATTTTAACATGAATTTGTTTACTTCCGTTCCTCCTGAAATAATGAAAGATATCGATCTACAAGACGTTGCTCAAAAAAAACTATGCATGAGGATGTTTAACTTTTCAAAACCAATTATAGCTGCCGTAAATGGCTTAGCGGTTGGAGCAGGATTTACCATGCTATTAAGTGGAGCAGATTTGATCTATATGGCTGAGGATGCGTGGATTGGATTTTATTTCGTAAAACGAGCGGTTATGGCTGAATTTGGCGCACACTTTCTTTTGCCACTTTATGTTGGGTTTCAAAAAGCTAAAGAAATCGTATTTTTTGGAGAAAAAATTACTGCTCAAGAAGCTTACGAACTAGGACTAGCAAATAAAGTCTTACCTTCTGACCAATTGATGAGTTATGCGAGAGAACAAGCATTAAGGTTAATTCCTCCTAAAGGAGCAAGCTTATCAATTAAATTAATGAAAAAAACCATGCACAGCTATTTTAAGAATATATTAGCTGAGACTCTCGATATTGAAAATGAGGGGCTCAGGACATTATTACAAACTGCTGATTTTCGAGCCTCTCTAAAGTCTTTGGTAACAAAAAAGGAACCTAAATTCAGGGGAAAATAATTTTTCCAATATTTTTTTTTTTTTAGATTATTTTATTTTGATAATGGATTACAGCGAATTTAATGATATAATTTATGAAAAAGAAGAAAATGGTATTTGTACCATTATTTTAAATAGACCAGAAAGAAAAAATGCCTTATCTAAACAAACTTTTTTAGAAATTAAAGCTGTACTCCTTGATATGGAACAAGATAAGAATGCAAAAGTATTAATTATTACTGGGTGCAATGAGGCAAATGCTTTTTCATCAGGGGGCTATTTTGATTTAAATTTTTTCAAACCACAACCTTCAGATAAATCAACTAATAGTATTATAACGCAAATAAATAGCGTGAAATTTGATAAGAAGAAAGATATTAAATTTTGGGACTTTTCAAAACCTATAATTGCTGCGATTAATGGATTAGCAATAGGTGCTGGGATTACTATGATTCTAATGGGAGCTGATTTAATATATATATCTGAAGATGCATGGATACAATTTAATTTTATAAAACGAGGGATTATTGCCCAATCTGCAATGTCTTTTATTTTACCTCTTTATGTTGGATTTCAAAAGGCGAAGGAAATTTTATACTTCGGAGATAAAATAACCGCTCAAGAAGCTTATGAATATGGTATGGTAAATAAAGTCTTATCTGCTGATCAATTGATGAGTTATGTGAAAGATCAAGCATTAAAATTAATTCCTCCAAAAGGAGCAAGTTTATCAATAAAATTAATGAAGAAAGTAATACATAGTAATTTTAAGGATATAATTTCAAAAACATTTGAGTTAGAAAAAGAAACTAATCAAAAACTTTTTAAAACTCATGATTTTAGAGAAGCTATAAGAGCATTTAAAAATAAACGGAAACCAAATTTTAAAGGAAAATAATTCATTTTCATAATAGTTAGTTTAATTAAGATATTATTTAGATATAATAAAATGATTAAAATGGAAATAGAAGAATTTAAAGACATTATTTACGAAAAAGAAGAAAATGGGATATGCACGCTAATCTTCAATAAACCTGAAAGAAAGAATGCGATTTCCAAGCTTACTTTTGTGGAAATTGAAGCTGTTCTTGATGATATGGAACAAGATAAAAACTCAAAGGTTTTGATTATAACCGGTTCTAAGCAGGCAAATGCGTTCTCTTCTGGGGGGTATATCAGTAAAAACTATACCGCCGAAATACCTCGAAAAATTAGAAAAAAGCTTGATTTTTCAGATATCGTTGAGAAAAGGCTCATACTAAAGTTCTGGGATTTTTCTAAGCCAATTATAGCAGCGATTAACGGCTTAGCTATCGGAGTAGCGGCTACTTTACCTTTAGCAGTAGCTGACTTAATCTATATGGCCGAGGATGCGTGGTTAGCTTTTTACTTTGTAAAACGCGCAATCATGCCAGAATCGGGATCTTCTTTTATATTGCCATTTTATGTAGGATTCCAAAAAGCAAAGGAGTTACTATACTTTGGAGAAGAAATCTCCGCTAATGAGGCGAAAAGACTTGGTTTAGTTAACAAAGTTCTACCCTCCGATGAGTTATTACCTTATGCAAGAGAACAGGCTTTAAAACTCATCCCTCCAAAAGGACCAAGTTTATCAATAAAATTAATGAAAAGAACCATACATACCTACTTTAGAGATATTCTTTCAAAAACAATGGATCT
>JBHLLE010000587.1:0-3338 GCA_048885945.1 Candidatus Hermodarchaeota archaeon
AGCGATAAGAAGAGCATCAAAAATACCGGGAGGGTGGTGTGGATTTTATGGTTCTTGTGGAGCAGGTATGGGTTCAGGAGTCGCAATCAGCATATTTACTAACGCAACACCCTCTACAGATAGACCTAGATCGTTAGCAAATGAAATAACCTCTAGATCGTTAGAGAAAATTGCGGATAATTTAGAGCATTGCTGCAAAAGATCAGTTAAATTATCTATATGTGAAACACTATCTTTCTTAAAGGAAAAATTTGAAATTAATTTAAGTTTTAATCCTAAAAGATGTGCTTTTTCAACTATTAATGATAAGTGTGAAAGAAATAAGTGCCCTTTTTTCTAAAAGAAGGTCATATTTCAAATCTTTCTTGACCTTAACCAACTTTCCATTATAGTTGGATTTAATAGCTTGATATGAGCAGAATCTCTTGTTTTAAAAACAAGATGATTATCTTCATCCATGCCCTTAATAGCCATGAGTAATTCTTCTCCATCTCTATTTAAAATATATCGATCTGCTCCGTCAAAGTTACGTAAAGAAATATTATCAAGTGATTCGTATTCATCTAATAGTTCTATATGTTCCTCAATCCCAGGATTAATCTCGCACGATATTTTCATAGCAACTGATGACCTTACTTCATAAAGATATAGTTCGTTCAAATCTTCAATTTTAGGAATAGCAATTATAACGCTATGTACTGCTTTTTCTAAAATAGATTTCATTTCCTTAATAATCTCTTCTCTGCTTATTTTTACGCTAGTAAAGTCAATAATTTTAGTTCCAGAAGTGCTAAGACTATTTTTACGTAATTTTTCGTTTTCTATTGTTAATTTTTCTAAATCTTCATCAGCTTTAGCTAATTCGTCATTCAAAAGTTCTATTTCTTTTCTTAAGTCTTCTATTTCTTTATCTTTTTCAACTATTAAGCTTTCGTCAACAGAAGTAGCATCAAGATTTTTAATTTCTTCTTCTTTTAATTTTAAAGTACTTTCTAAAGTACGAATTTTATCGTCTTTACTTTTGATATTACTCTCAAAAATCTTGATTTGTTCGTCTTTTAACTCTAAGGAATCTTTAATTGTCTGTATCTGATCTTTCAGACTCTCTATGTGTTGATCCTTCATCTCGATTTGTTTTTTAAATTCCTCGGTCTCCATGATAAAAAAATTATTATGTTATTCTGTTTTAAATTTAAATATAATAACAATATCTTTTATACTATTTGATACTTAATAAAAGATTTATCTTAATACTATTCTAAAAAAAATTTTTATTTATAAAGTGATTGATTCCATTAATTTTCTAATTATTAAATCTATTAATTTCTATTTATTCTAATTAGATTCAATTATCATTATTTTTGCTTTTGCATATCTTTATAATTATCTATTTTTAATATCATTACATGGATCGACCAGATATGGATATGCAACAATTAGAGAACGATATTATTAATCTAATTGAAAGATTTCTAAGTGAAGATTCAGCCATCTTAGGTATAAATATAGGGTCACATGGAGGAAGTTATATTGCTTCCTATTTTAAAGAAGATTCAAATTTAAATAAATTTGAGATTTCTGCGGCATCCTCTAGCTTATTATTTTTATCTTCGAAAACTTTAATGGGATCATTAATGCAAGAAATTTCTTATAATTTGATTACTGGGAAAAGTAAAATTGTAATATCAATTTTAGCAGAAAATATTACCATGATTTGTTATTTGAATAGAGAATTGGCTGAACTTGAAGGAGTAAATCATTATATTTTAAAATTAAAAAAATTAGCTCTTCAAATTTCGGCCTTTGTTGAAACCTCAGAATTAATAAAAGAAGAAATCTTTGTGGCTATCAAACGAGCTATTCCTTCTGCTTTAATGATCGCTATTATCTCTAAAGAAGGATTACCAATTAAAATTCAATCAACTATGGCAGAACCTATCATTTCAGCAATGATTTCAGCTCTTTACAATTTATCTGATGTCTTATTAGAAGGGCTTGAAAGTTTAGAATATTCTATTATTGCTGGAGAAAATGGATCAATTATTATACACGAGTTAGATGAAAATAGGATTTTATGTGTAGCAGTGCCAGAAGAAGATGAAAGTAAATTAGGGTCGTATATAGCCAAGATCAAGTCAATTATAAAATAAGATCAACTTATTATTCAATAATCTTTTTAATTTCATCAATTATCTTTAAGGCTCCGAAATATGAGTCAGCAAATGTGTTAGCTCTATATAAAACAGTACACACTGGTTCATTTTTGTATACTTTTTTACTACTTTCAGTTTTATCGTGAACATAGCAGATTTTATTTATTTGTTCAATTTGATTCTCATTTAAATCTCTAGGAGCAAAAAAAATCAATTTTGTTGCATATCCTTCAGGTTTGGCAGATCTTATTATTTTTTTTACATTTTGCCATCCAGTTTCGTTAAAACTTTGAACATGTAAATCCAATAAATTTAGGTTTAAGACAGTTTCAGAAACGCTAATTGAACCAGGAATCCGGGGATTAATTTCCATTAGATAAGGGTAATGATTCTTTAATACAAAATCAAATCCATTAATTCCTTTTAATTTAAGCTTAGCAACTAATAGTTTAGAAATTTCCACAATTATACGTTTATCCTCTTTAAATAAATCTGCTGCAGGTACTAAATTTCCACAATACATAAATTCTTTTGGTGAGTTTACAAATTTTTCACCAACGATTTGGCGATTAATCGTGATGATTTCACACTCTTTTCCATTTGAAATTGTAGTACAACTTACAGGTATACCTTCTAAATACTCCTGAATTAACCAATTTGATGAATTTGCACTATTTAATTCGTTTAAATTAATAAAAAAAGTTAAATCATTTTCGTTTTCAATTTTATTAACATTAATTCCCCCCGCACTCTTCGTCTTTTTTAAGATGAAAGGGAATGGAAGCTGTAATATATTTTTTTCAATTTGATTAAAAGAATATGTAATAGGTACCTTATATCCATTAGATTTTAAGATTTCATATAATCCTAAAATATTTCTTGCTAATCTAATTGATTCTAAGTTGTTATTCAAGTTTGAGATTGAATAATTGCTTAATTCTATTTCTTTAAGGATTTTTTCACGTTCTTTAAAATTATCGTCTAAACCACTTCCTATAATTAAATAATCAATTTTAGGATGTGTTTTTAATAAATCTATGGTAAATTCAGCTAAAAAATGTCCATAATTTTCTTTAATATTGTGATAAGTTGCACCTAATTCTTTAATCACTATTAGACAATCTTTCACATTTGGATAAAGATCCATATCTCCAAAAAAATCAACAGCAAATACGGAATATCCCG